>JAQWRB010000112.1 GCA_029243935.1 Alphaproteobacteria bacterium | reverse complement strand
CTCTTCCAAGTGGGACAGAAATGGTAATGCCTGGAGATAACATACAGTTCGAAGTAAACCTAGGAGCTCCAATAGCGATGGAAGAAGGTTTAAGGTTTGCTATTAGAGAAGGTGGTAAAACAGTAGGTGCAGGAGTTGTATCTAAAATTATTGAATAATTTTAAGTTTACATAGATAAGGATTAATTTATAAATGGCAATGGAACATCAGAATATTAGAATACGTTTAAAGGCTTTTGATCATAGAGTTTTAGACGTTTCTACACTTGAGATAGTAAATACAGCTAGAAGAACTGGAGCCAGTGTACGTGGCCCAATTCCATTACCTACTAAATTTGAGAGATACACAGTAAATCGTTCTCCATTTGTGGATAAAAAATCTAGAGAGCAGTTTGAAATTAGAACGCATAAGAGGTTATTGGATATAGTAGACCCAACTCCTCAAACTGTAGATGCTCTAATGAAATTAGATCTTGCTGCTGGGGTAGATGTAGAAATTAAGCTTTAAATAAGGATTTAGAAGATGCGCACGGGAATAATTACAAAAAAAATAGGCATGACAAGGTTGTACATGACAGATGGAACTCACGTGCCGGTTACCGTTTTAAGTCTTAAAGATTGTCAGGTAGTAGCTAATCAGACGAAAGATAGGAATGGTTATAATTCTGTTACTCTGGGTTCCGAGGAAGCAAAGCTAAAAAATACTAATAAAGCACAAAGAGAAGCGTATTCTAAGATTAAGGTTACGCCTAAGAAGAAACAAAAGGAATTTAGAGTAAGTGAATCAAATATGATTACTATAGGTGCTGAAATAACTGCAAATCATTTTGTTGTAGGTCAATATGTAGATGCGACTGGGATTACTATTGGTAAAGGTTTTGCAGGTGCAATGAAGCGTCATAATTTTGGAGGTTTAAGAGCTTCGCATGGTGTATCTGTGTCACACAGAAGTCATGGTTCAACTGGTAATAGCCAAGATCCTGGAAGAGTATTTAAAGGTAAGAAGATGGCGGGTCATATGGGTGATAAACAAAGAACTATACAAAACTTACAAGTTGTTGCAGCAGATGAAGATAGGGGTTTAATATTTATAAAAGGTGGTTTACCCGGTTCAAAAGGTTCTTGGATAAGCCTTAAAGATGCGGTTAAAAAAGCGTTGCCAAATGATGTCCCTTATCCAGCAGGTTTAAAAGACACTTTATTGAGCTCTGATAATAAAGATGTTAAAATAGAAGAAATTTCTACTAAAGAAGAAGTTTCAGCAGTGGAAGCTGAATCTAGTGAATCAAAGGTTGAGGCTGTAGCTAATGTAAAAGAAGAAACATTGTCAGATAACAATCAAATTGATGATAATAATGAAAAAGAGAATTAAAAATGAAGCTTGATATATTAACTTTAGATAACAAAAAATCCTCAATTTTAGAATTAGATAAATCTGTTTTTGAAGCTGAAGTAAGAGCGGATATATTACATAGAATGGTGACGTGGCAACTTGCTAAAAGGCGTGCAGGTTCAAGAAAAACTCAAGAGAGAAGTGAAGTAACTGGTTCTAGAGCAAAAATTGTTAGGCAAAAGGGTTCAGGTGGAGCAAGACATGGAGACAAAAAGGTTTCACAATATAGAGGGGGTGGTGTTGCTCACGGCCCTAGGGTTAGAAGTCATGAACATAAACTACCCCGTAAAGTAAGAAATATGGCTATGAGGTGTGCTTTATCTTCAAAAGCAAAAGAGGGACAGTTAATAATATTAGATGATATATCTTTCTCTTCTATGAAAACGAAATTACTTAAAGAAAATTTAAGTAAATTACCGCTTGGAAAATCAACATTATTTGTTTCTGGTGATAAATTAGATGAAAATTTTAACAAAGCTTTGAAGAACATTCCTATGCATGATTTATTGCCTGTTCAAGGCGCTAACGTATATGATATACTTAGAAGAGAAACTTTAGTGTTAAGCAAGGCTTCAGCTGAGGCTTTAGTGAGTAGGTTGGCAAAAATAAAACCTAAAATAAAAAAATCTAAGGAGGTAAAATAAATGGTAGCTCCTAGACCACAAGATTATGATGTTATAGTTTCTCCTATAATTACGGAGAAAGCGACTAGAATATTAGAAAATAACCAAGTAGTATTTAAAGTATCTCCTGTCGCAACTAAACCTCAAATAAAAACTGCTGTTGAAGCTTTATTTGGAGTTAAAGTTGTTGGGGTAAATACTGTAAATATTAAAGGTAAAAGAAAAATATTTAAAGGTGTTAGGGGTAGGAGAGCATCAATTCGCAAAGCAATGGTAACTTTAGCTGAAGGTCAGTCTATTGATCTTTCTAGTGGAGTATAAGAGATGGCGCTAAAACAATACAAACCAACTTCTCCATCACGAAGACAGCTCGTTACAATTGACCGTTCAGAATTACATCCAGGGGGGCCAATAAAAGCGCTTACACATGGGCAAAGTAAATCTGGCGGAAGAAATAATACAGGTAGAATTACTTCATGGCAGAAAGGTGGTGGACATAAAAGAAATTATAGAATTATAGATTTTAAGAGAATACATGACGATATAGAAGCAACCGTTGAAAGGATAGAGTATGATCCTAATAGAACTTCATTCATTGCTCTTATTAAATATACTGATGATAAACTGACTTATATTCTAGCCCCACAAAAGTTAAATGTGGGCGATAAGGTTATAAGTGGAGATAAGGTAGATATAAAACCTGGTAATACTATGCCAATAAAAAACATGCCGATGGGAACAATTATTCATAATATAGAACTTAAAATAGGTAAAGGTGGTCAAATTGCTAGATCTGCGGGAGCATATGCTCAATTAGTTGGGAAAGACAGTGGGTATGTCATACTAAAATTGCAATCTGGAGAACAAAGGTTAGTTAGAGGTGAATGCAGGGCTACGGTAGGTTCTGTTTCCAACCCAGATCATCAAAATATAAATTTAGGAAAAGCTGGTAGATCTAGATGGCTAGGTAGAAGGCCTCACGTAAGAGGTGTAGTTATGAATCCGGTTGATCACCCTCACGGTGGAGGTGAAGGTAGAACGTCAGGCGGGCGTCATCCAGTAACACCTTGGGGAGTTTCTACAAAAGGTAAAAGAACAAGAACTAATAAAAGAACAGATAAATTAATACTTAAAAAGAGATATAAATAATTAGGAGGAAGTAGATCAGTGGCTAGATCAATTTGGAAAGGCCCGTTTGTAGACGGTTATTTACTTAAAAAGGTACAAGAAGCTGCTAAAGCAGGTTCTCGTTCTGCTATAAAGACATGGTCAAGGCGATCTACTATTTTGCCACAATTTGTAGGTTTAAATTTTGCTGTTCATAATGGAAAAAAATTTATTCCAGTTTTTATTACTGAGGAAATGGTTGGGCAAAAACTTGGAGAATATTCTCCTACCAGAACATATTATGGACATACAGCGGATAAGAAAGTTAAAAAGGTTTAGAAATGGGTAAAACTAGCAAAAAAAGAAAATTAGAGGATAACTGTGCTATGGCATTTGATAGGTCAGTTAGATCTGGTGCACAGAAGCTTAATTTAGTAGCAGCTAGTATAAGAGGTATGGATGTCTCAAAAGCTTTACTTCAGTTGCAATTTTCAAAAAAACGTATAGCAGTTGACGTAAAAAAAGTTTTACAATCTGCAATAGCAAATGCAGAAAATAATCATGACTTGGATATTGATAAATTAGTTGTTTCTGAGGCTTATGTAGGCAAGGCATTGGTAATGAAAAGATTTAGACCAAGAGCTAGAGGTAGGGGTGCAAAAATCCTTAAACCTATAAGTAATTTAACAGTAATAGTTAAAGAAAATCAGGAGGAAGCTTAATGGGTCAAAAAGTAAATCCAATCGGACTTAGATTAGGAATAAATAGGACATGGGATTCAAGATGGTATGCTAAAGGCAATGCATATACTAAATTATTGGGAGAAGATTTGAAAATAAAATCTTTTCTTAAAGAAAAATTAAAAACTTCAGCAGTAAGTAGAATTACAGTTGAGAGACCAGCAAAAGTTGCAAGAGTTACAATATATTCTGCTAGGCCAGGTATTATAATTGGTAGAAAAGGGGCAGAGATAGATCTCTTAAAAAAGAGATTATATACAATGACTAAAGGTGATGTACAACTAAATATAGTTGAAATAAAAAAACCAGATATTGAAGCACAGCTAGTTGCAGAAAATGTTGCAGACCAATTAGTAAAAAGAATTGCTTTTAGAAGAGCAATGAAAAGAGCTGTTCAATCCGCAATGAGGGCAGGAGCGCTAGGAATAAGAATTAATGCTGGAGGTAGATTAGGAGGCGCGGAAATAGCCAGAATAGAATGGTATAGAGAAGGTAGGGTCCCATTGCATACTCTGAGAGCAGATATTGATTATGGAGTAGCTAGAGCTTCTACGGCTTATGGAATATGTGGAATAAAAGTATGGATATTCAGAGGTGAGTTAATGTCGCATGACCCTATGGCTATGGAAAATGCAAGAAGTACACAACAAGGAGCACCGAGATAATGTTAAGCCCAAAAAGAACAAAATTTAGAAAAGCTCATAAAGGTCGCATTCATGGAGATGCTAAAGGTGGAACTGTTCTCAATTTTGGTTCTTTTGGAATGAAAGCATTGCAGCCAGAGAGAATTACTGCAAGACAGATAGAGGCAGCAAGAAGAGCTATTACTCGGCATATAAAAAGGCAGGGTAGAGTTTGGATAAGAATATTTCCAGATGTACCTGTTACAAAAAAGCCAACAGAGGTTAGGATGGGGAAAGGTAAGGGTTCCGTTGAATTCTGGGCCGCTAAAGTAAAGCCAGGAAGAATAATGTTTGAATTAGATGGAGTAACAGAAACTCTTGCAAGAGAAGCCCTTGAATTAGGTTCTGCAAAATTACCTATTCGTACAAAATTTGTTACTAGACAATTAGGAGTTTAAATGAAGTTTTCAGATATAAAACAAAAAACAGAAGATGAATTAAAAGCTGAATTAGTCACTTTAAAAAAAGAACAGTTTAATTTGCGATTCCAATCAGCTTCTGGTCAGCTTGAAAATTCATCAAAAATACTTCAAGTAAGAAGAGATATTGCGCGTGTTTTGACAGCAATATCGGCACAAAATAGGAGTTCAATAAATGCCTAAAAGAATTTTACAAGGTACAGTAGTTAGTGCAGCAAGTGAAAAGACTATAGTGGTAAATGTAGATAGGCGTGTAAGGCACCCTCTATATAAAAAAACTATTACTCGTTCTAACAAATTCCATGCACATGATGAAAATAATGATTTTAAAATTGGTGATAAAGTAAGAATAATAGAGTGTAGGCCTATATCTAAGAAAAAATCATGGACTGTTTTACCTGAAGCTATTACTTCATAATATACATAATATTTAATTGGAAAGAAAATGATACAAACAGAATCAAATTTGATGGTTGCGGATAACTCAGGAGCTAAGAGAGTACAATGTATTAAAGTTTTAGGTGGCTCTAAAAGAAGATATGCGTCAGTTGGAGATGTAATTGTTGTATCTATTAAAGAGGCGGCACCAAGAGGAAAAGTTAAAAAAGGTGATGTTCATAGAGCTGTAGTTGTAAGAACACGAAAAGAGATTAGAAGAGTCGATGGGAGTGCCATAAGATTTGATAGTAATGCTGCAGTATTGATTAATAAGCAGGAAGAACCAATAGGGACAAGAATATTTGGGCCTGTTACTAGAGAATTGCGAGGAAAAAGTTTTATGAAAATAATATCTTTGGCACCGGAGGTTTTATAGTATGAGCAAATTAAAGGTAAAAAAAGGTGATACAGTATTAGTAATTAGTGGTAAAGATAAAGGTAAATCTGGGGAAATTGTTACTGTATACCCTAAAAATAATAGGGTTATTCTTAGAGGTTTAAATATTGCTAAGAGGCACACAGCTCAGAGCCAGGCATCTCAAGGTGGCATTATAGATAAAGAGTTATCGATACATGTGTCTAACGTTTCACATATAGACCCTAAGGACAATAAAGCTACGAGAATTGGTTATAGATTTTTAGATGATGGAAGAAAAGTCAGAGTTGCAAAACGTTCTGGTGACTTAATAGATTAATGGAGTATTAAATGAGTGCAAGATTAAAAGAGCTTTACGAAACCAATTTTAAAAAAGAATTATATGAAGAATTGGCTTGTAAGAATATTAATGAAGTTCCAAAACTTGATAAAATAGTAATTAATATGGGTGTAGGAGAAGCAGCTTCTGATAAAAAAAAGATTGAAGGTGCTATAAAAGATTTAAGCCAAATATCTGGTCAAAAAGTAGTTGTAACTAAGGCTAAAAAATCTGTTGCAACTTTTAAGTTAAGAGATGGTATGAGTATTGGATGTAAAGTAACTTTAAGAAAAGAAAAAATGTATGAGTTTTTAGATAGATTGTTAAATATCTCTTTGCCGAGGGTTAGAGATTTTAGGGGTCTAAGTGCAAAAAGTTTTGATGGTAAGGGCAATTTTGCATTAGGTATTAAAGAACAAATAGTTTTTCCTGAGATTAATTATGATGATGTAGATGTAGTAAGGGGAATGGATATTATAATTTGTACAACTGCTAATAATAATGATCATGGATTAGCATTACTTAAAAAATTTAATTTTCCGTTTAGGAAATAGGAGTAAAAATGGCTAAAAAAAGTGCAATAGATAAAAATAAAAAAAGAATGTATATGGTAGACTTGCATAAAGAAAAGCGAGGTGTATTAAAGAAGATAATACGAGATAAAACTGTATCGCAAGAAGACAGATTTAAAGCTGTATTGAAGTTAGCAGCTTTGCCTAAAAATGGCTCAAAAATTAGAGTTAGAAATAGATGTGAAATTACAGGAAGGCCAAGAGGAAATTATCGTAAATTTGCTATGAGCAGAATTGCTTTTAGAGACTTAGCATCTTCTGGACAACTTCCTGGTATAACAAAAGCAAGTTGGTAGGAGATTTATTATGACTATGACAGACCCACTAGGAGATATGTTAACTAGAATTAGAAATGGACATATGGCGAAAAAAGCATTGGTAGAATGTCCTATGTCTAAATTAAGAGCTGCAGTATTGGCAGTTTTAAAAAAAGAAGGTTTTATTAGAGGATATTCAATAAAAACCAATGAGAATAATAAGGCTAATCTAATAATAGAGTTAAAATATTTTGAAGGAAAGCCTGCAATTAAGGAAATTAAACGTTCATCAAAGCCAGGTTTAAGATTATATTCTTCTAAGAAAGATATGCCTTTGAATTATGGCGGCTTAGGGATTTCAATAGTATCAACTTCAAAAGGGTTAATGTCTGACCATGAAGCTAGAAATGCCAATATTGGTGGCGAAATTTTGTGTAGTGTATTTTAAGGAATAAAGTAAATGTCTAGAGTTGGTAAAAATGATGTAATTCTTCCAGAAGGTGTTAGTTTTAGCATTGATGGAAAGGTTCTTTCTGTAAAAGGTAAATTAGGCGAACTTTCAGAGGTTATTACTGATGCAGTAGAAGTTATATATAAAGATAATAAAGTTTCTGTTAAACCAATAAATAAAGATAAGACTTCTTTATCACAATGGGGTTTAGTGAGAACTTTAATTAATAATATGGTAATTGGTGTTGATGCAGGTTTTTCAAAGACTCTTGAAGTAAAAGGTGTTGGATATAGAGCAGCTGCTGAAGGTAATATTTTAAATCTACAGTTAGGGTATAGTCATGATATTAAAGTAGCTATTCCAAGTGAAATAAAAGTTAAGTGTGACAATCCTACAGAAATTATAATATCTGGATTTAGTAAACAGAAAGTTGGACAGTTTGCTGCAGAAATTAGATCATTAAGAAAGCCTGAGCCTTATAAGGGTAAGGGAGTAAGATACTCTGATGAATATGTTAGACAAAAAGAAGGTAAGAAAAAATAGGTGAATTATGACTTTAAAAAATAAACAAAAAGACGATAGAAGAAAAAAAAGAAATAGGTATAACCTGAAAAAGAATGGTATAGCTAGACTAAGGTTAAGTGTACATAGATCTAATCAAAATATATATGCTCAGATTATTGATGATATAAATGGTAAAACTCTTTTATCAGCATCTACAATGGATAAAGAGTTTAAAACAAAAAAGATTTTTGGTGGTAATGTAGTAGCGGCGCAAGAAATTGGTTCTATGATTGCTAAATTGGCTAAAGACTCTGGAGTAAAAGAAGTTGTCTTTGATAGAGGTTCATATATATATCATGGGCGAGTTAAGGCATTAGCTGAGGCGGCAAGGGGCAATGGCTTAGTATTTTAAGTTAAATTTTAGGAGTGGTTATGGCAAGAGGAAAAAAGAATGATAAAGAAGGTGATGATCTTCTTGATAAGTTAGTTGGGATCAATCGTGTTTCTAAAGTTGTAAAAGGTGGTAGAAGATTTGGTTTTGCAGCTTTAGTGGTGGCTGGTGATGCAAAAGGCCAAGTAGGTTTTGCTTCAGGTAAAGCTAAAGAAGTTCCAGAAGCTATAAAAAAAGCTACAGACAAAGCAAAAAAAGAAATGATAAGAGTGCCACTTAGAGATGGAAGAACAGTTCACCACGATGTTATTGGTTATCACGGAGCATCTAAAGTTCTAGTGAGAAGCGCCCCTGCTGGTACAGGAATAATTGCTGGTGGTCCTATGAGAGCAGTATTTGAAACCTTGGGTGTACAGGATGTGGTTACAAAGTCTCAAGGTAGTGCTAATCCATATAATATGGTGCGAGCAACTTTTGATGCTTTATCTAATTTGCAATCTCCTAGGGGAGTAGCAAGCAGAAGAGGCCTAAAAGTTAGTTCAGTAGTAGGTAAGAAAACAGATAAAACCACAGATAAGAATACAGCGGAGGCATAATTTAATGGCTAATAGTAAAATAACTGTTATGCAAGTACAAAGTCCTATTGGTCGAAAGTCTGATCAAAGAAAAACTCTAATTGGATTAGGTCTTAATAAACTTAACCGTACAAGTATTCTAGAAGATACACCCTCCATTCGAGGAATGGTTTATAAAGTCAAACATCTTGTAAAAATAGTTGATTCAAATTAAATAAAGCGGGTAAATGGAGAATTAAAATGAGACTTAATGAAATAAAAGATAATGATTCAGCCAAACAAAATAAAAAAAGAGTAGGTAGAGGCATTGGATCAGGAAAGGGCAAGACAGCAGGTAAAGGTCATAAGGGCCAAAAAGCTAGAGCAGGCGTAGCTATTAAAGGTTTTGAAGGAGGTCAGATGCCTTTACATAGACGTTTACCTAAACATGGCTTTAATAATATATTCAGAAAAGAATATACAACTGTTGGTATAGATGTAATTCAAAAAGCAATAGACTCAGGAAAGATTGACCCGAATAAAAAAATAGATGTAGAAGTTTTAAAATTAAATGGTGTAATTAAAAAAGTTAGAGATGGGCTTAAATTATTAGGAAATGGATCAATTAAATCTAAAGTAGATATTGAAGTTGCTGCTTTAACAACTTCAGCTAAAGAAGCAATAGAAAAAGTTGATGGAAATGTATCAATTTTAGTGCGAAAAGTTAAAGAAAAAAAAGAAAGTGTAAGTGCTAGTAGTTAGTGCTTATTTTTAACAATAATATTAAAGAGGATTTAAAATGGCTTCTGCTGCTGAACAGTTAGCTGCTTCTGTAAATTTTGGAGCTTTATCAAAAGCTAAAGAATTAAAGAAGAAAATTATTTTTACTTTAGCTGCTCTAATAGTCTATAGACTTGGGACATATATTCCTCTTCCAGGAATAGATTCTCAGGCACTAAATGATATATTTCAGCAAAATGCTGGTGGCATTTTGGGTATGTTTGATATGTTTTCTGGTGGGGCTCTTAGCAGAATGACTATTTTTGCATTAAATATTATGCCTTATATTTCTGCTTCTATTATTATTCAGCTAATGACTACTGTTTCTCCCCATTTAGCTACTCTTAAAAAAGATGGAGAATCTGGTAGAAAAACTATTATACAATACACTAGATATGGGACAGTTTTTTTAGCGGCTGTTCAAGGCCTAGGAATAGCAAGTGGTCTAGAAAATCTAACTTCTTCATCGGGTCCGGCTGTAATGGAGCCAGGATTAATGTTTAAATTTACTACAGTAGTTTCTTTAACGGGTGGTACTGTTTTCCTAATGTGGTTAGGCGAACAAATAACCGCAAGAGGAATAGGTAATGGTATCTCTCTTATAATTATGGCAGGGATTGTTGCTAATCTTCCCGTAGCTTTAGTGTCTACATTAGAACTTGGAAAAACAGGCGCTTTATCTGGCTTGTTTATAATGTTCTTATTATTAATGTCAGTAGCTATTATTGCGTTTATAGTTTTTGTTGAGAGAGCACAAAGAAGGCTATTAATTCAGTATCCGAAAAGACAAGTGGGAATGAAAGTTTTTCAGGGAGATTCTAGTCATTTACCATTAAAAATAAATACAGCTGGTGTTATTCCTCCTATATTTGCTTCATCTATTTTACTGCTTCCAGTTACTGTAATGAGTTTTAATGCAGGTTCAGGACCAAGCTGGATGTTGGATGTAACTTCTCTTTTAGGCAGAGGGCAGCCACTGTACATGGCTTTGTATATTGGGGCAATAATGTTTTTCTCATTTTTTTATACATCGATTGTATTTAATCCTGAAGATACAGCAGATAATCTGAAAAAAAATGGTGGGTTTATTCCTGGTATAAGACCTGGGCAAAATACAGCATTGTATATTGATCATGTTTTAACAAGGTTAACAGTTGTGGGGGCTTTGTATTTGAGTGTGGTCTGTATACTTCCAGAAATTTTAATTGCAAAATATGCCGTCCCTTTCTATTTTGGAGGAACAAGTTTGCTAATCGTTGTTAATGTTACGATGGATACAGTAGCACAAATACATTCTCATTTAATAGCGCAACAGTATGAGGGCTTAATAAAAAAATCTAAACTTAGAGGCCGTAATTAATGATAATTATACTTTTTGGTCCTCCTGGATGTGGTAAAGGTACGCAGGCTAGTTTTATTGCTAAAGAAAATTCTTATGCACATCTATCTACGGGTGACATGCTGAGAGAAGCAGTAAAATCAAAGACAGAGACAGGCTTAAAGGCAGCTAAAATCATGGAAGAAGGAAAATTAGTTTCTGATGAGATAGTTATAAGTATTATTAAAGATAGAATAGAGAAAAAAGATTGTGAGCATGGTTTTATTTTAGATGGTTTTCCAAGAACAATTGCTCAAGCTAAAGAATTAGATAATATGTTATCTAATAATAATATTACAGTGGATTTAGTAATTAATTTTTCTGTAAATGACGAGGTCTTGTTAAATAGGATAGAAGGCAGGTTCTCCTGTAGTGGCTGTGGAACCGGATTTAATGATGAGACGAAGATGCCTAGGGAAGATGGTATATGTGATGTATGTAAAGGTAATAATTTTATAAGAAGAAAAGATGATAATAGGGAAACAGCTTCAAAAAGACTAGAAGCCTATAATAAAGAAACGCTGCCTTTATTACCTTATTATAAAGATAAGGAAGTATTATTTTCTATAGATGGTTTATCTAATATAGAAAATGTTACTAAGGAAATAATGAGTTTAATACAAAAATGAGTTAGATATCGTTGACTTGATAGTAAAGGTGAATATAATCGCGATCCTTGGTCTATTTTTTTTATACGATGAAAATTGGAGGTTTTTTTGGCAAGAATATCAGGAGTAAATGTTCCTACAGGTAAAAGAGTTGAAATAGCTTTAACTTATATCTATGGAATTGGAAACACTACTGCATCAAAGATAATTGAAGATGCAGGAATTCCTAAATCTAGAAGGGTTAATGATTTAACTGAGGTAGAGTTAGACACACTTAGAGATTTAACCTCAAAATATACAGTAGAAGGTGATTTACGGAGTATAATCTCTATGAATATTAAAAGGCTTAGAGATTCTGGATGTTACAGAGGAATAAGACATAGAAAAGGTTTGCCGGTAAGAGGGCAAAGAACTAAAACAAATGCAAGAACTCGTAAGGGTAAAAATATGGCAATTGCTAATAAGAAAACTGCTTAATTAATCAACCAGAGGGTATTATGGCTGCAAAAGAAACAAAAAAGAAAAAAGAAAAAAAGAATATTACATCGGGAGTAGCTCATGTAAATTCTACTTTTAATAATACAATTATTACTATTACAGACCATCAAGGCAATACTGTTTCATGGTCTTCGGCTGGAACTCAAGGTTTTAAAGGTTCAAGAAAATCTACACCTTTTGCAGCTCAATTAGCTGCAGAGGATGCGGGGAAAAAAGCTCAAGAACATGGTTTAAAGGTCCTAGAAGTAAAAGTAAGTGGTCCTGGTGCAGGTAGGGAATCAGCATTAAGGGCGCTCCAAACTATAGGATTCACAGTTACTACAATAAATGATGTAACTCCTATGCCACATAATGGATGTAGACCCCCTAAACGCAGAAGAGTTTAGTATATTGTATCAATACAAAGAAATTTATATATTTAAATAAATTAAGGAATTTATAGTGTTAGAAAAAAATTGGAATGACTTGATCACCCCATCAAATGTTGTAATTGCTGCTAAAAGTGGTGATATAAAAGGTACAGTTGTTGCTGAGCCAATAGAGCGCGGTTATGGACTTACAATTGGGAACTCTTTAAGAAGAGTTTTACTATCTTCCTTACAAGGAGCGGCGATAACAGCAATACAAATAGAGAATGTTCTTCATGAATTTTCATCTATTCCCGGAGTAAGAGAAGATGTAGTTGACCTCATATTAAATATTAAGAATATTTCAGTAAAGTCTCATATAGATGGAATAAGTAAAGTGTCACTTAATGCAAAGGGCCCATGTGATGTAACAGCTGGAATGATACAAAGTAATGCTAATGTAGAAATAAAAAATCCAGAATTAATCATTTGTCATTTAGATAAAGATTCAGAACTGAACATTGATTTCACAATTAATACGGGAAGAGGCTATGCACCTGCTGCTGAAAATAAGCCAGAAGATGCTCCTATAGGTCTTATTCCTATAGACTCAATTTTTAGTCCTGTAAGAACAGTGTCATATAAAATAGAGAACTCAAGAGTAGGTCAAGACACGGATTATGATAGATTGCTAATGGATATTGAAACGGATGGCACTATTACACCAGAAGATGCAACAGCATTGGCAGCTAGAATAATGATAGAACAATTAGGTAATTTTGTTAATTTTGAAGACCCTCTTCCTATAGTAGTTGAAGAAGAGATCACACCTGATGCATTATTAAATCCTCACCTTTTAAGAAAAGTTGAGGAGTTAGAGCTATCTGTTAGGTCTGCAAATTGTTTAAAAAATGATAATATTGTATATATTGGAGACTTAGTACAAAAATCTGAATCAGAAATGCTTAGAACGCCTAATTTTGGTAGAAAATCTCTAAATGAAATTAAAGAAGTTTTGACTAATATGAATTTAAATCTAGGTCAAATGATTCCGGAATGGCCTCCAGAAAATTTAGAGCAACTTGCTAAAAAAGTTGATGATCAATTTTAATTTATAGAATAATAAAGAAGGAATTTAATTATGAGACATAAAATGGGTCATAGAAAACTTAATAGAACTAGTTCTCACAGAAAAGCTATGTTCGCCAATATGTCAGCAGCATTAATTAAACATGAACAAATTAGAACTACTTTAGCTAAAGCTAAAGAATTAAGACCAATTGTTGAAAAACTTATTACTTTAGGAAAGAAAGGAAGTCTTCATGCCCGGAGGTTTGCTATTGCAAGAATGGCTCCTGATGCATATATAGAAAAGTTGTTTGGAGAAATAGCACAGAGATATATAAGTAGAAATGGTGGTTATACTCGTATAATAAGAGATGGTAATAGATATGGCGATAGCGCTCCTATGGCATATATCGAGCTAGTAGACAGGAATATTGCTGCGAAGGGTCAAGACAGTGGACCAGTAATAGAAGCTAAAGAAGAAGATTCTGAGAAGCAAGCTTAAGAAAACAGTTTTCTAAAGTATATTTAATTATATTTTTAGTTATTATGGTATTAGTGCTTAATTAAGTACCTATAATAGTAATTAAATAAGGCTAAAAATATGTATTTAATTTTATCTATAGCTATAGGCGGGGCGATAGGGGCAACATCTAGGTATATTTTGTCCAATGCAATTCAAGGTTTATCTTCAAGTCCTTTTCCTTATGGAATGCTTGTATGTAATATTCTTGGATCACTAATTTTAGGTTTATTATACGATAGTCTAGCAAAAACTGATTTTTTTAGTGATAATATGAAGGTTTTTCTTCAAGTAGGAATATTAGGTTCATTCACAACTTTTTCTGCTTTTTCCTTGGAAGCTTTTATAATGTTTGAAAAAGCTGATTATATTACTGCGGTGACTTTTATTTTATTGTCCGTAGTTTTATCTATTAGTGGCTTAATGCTGGGTGTTAACTTTATTCGTTTGGTATTTTAAATTTATGTCTCATAATAATGACCCCATAGAAGTGACTTTTGAAGAATCTGGACAGAGGCTAGATAAATTTGTTTCTTCTCATACTGAAAATTTATCATTTGTAGCAATTCAAAAATTATTACGTACTGGTCAAATTAGAATAAATGGAAAGAGAGCAGTAGGTAAAAAAAGAATTGAATCAGGCAATATTATAAGAATTCCTTCTGTATTTCGAGATATACAAAAGGCTAAATTTTTAATATATAAGGAATTAAATAAGGATTTAAAGTATTTTATTGATAATTCTATATTATATAAAGATAAAGAGATAATAGCAGTTAATAAGACTGCAGGATTGGCTGTTCAAGGAGGATCAAGGATCATTAATCATGTAGATGGGCTATTGGACTATTTTCGTTTTGAATCACCTTATAGGCCTCAATTACTACATAGGCTAGATAAGGATACTAGTGGTGTATTATTATTATCTAGAAAACCAGACACTACTCGACGGTTGTCAGATGCTTTTAAGAATAGAGATGTAAAAAAGGTTTATTGGGCGATAGTAATTGGGTATATGCCAAAAACAGCTGGTTCAATTAATGCACCATTAGGAACAATTAAGAGTAAAAATTTTGAAAGAACAGCTTTTGATATTAATGGTAAAGAAAGTAAAACTATTTATAATGTTTTATGGAAAGGTCAATTTAAGAAAACTAAATTATCTTTAGTAGAGTTTTTTCCTGAAACAGGAAGGAAGCATCAAATTAGAGCCCATTGTAATTATGTAGGTTGTTCAATAATAGGTGATACTAAGTATATTTATAAATCTCACCGCGAATTAAAAGATTTATATGTTTTTTCTGCTAATATGCAATTACATGCAAGAGAAATAGGTGTTCCAGATTGTGACGGCATAACAATCAGAATAAAAGCACCTATTCCAGAACATATGTTAAATATTTTTGATGTATTAAAATTACCAAAAGATGTTTTGAATTAGTAAAGATATTATGAATAAAACTCCTAAAATTTCATTGAAAATTATTAGGTCGTATAATAATAAATATTATATCCAAATAAATGATAAAATAGCAAAGACTCCAGAAGGTAATTTAATGGAGTTACCGACGTTAAAGCTCGCAAAAATCATTCTAAAGGATTATCAGTCTTATAAAACTAAAAGAAATACCAGTATAGTTTCTCCTATAAAGTTAACTAATACAGCTATAGATAAGGTTGCAGAAGATAAAAATAATTATATAAAACAATTATGTTCCTATGCAAATAGTGATCTCGTTTGTTACTTTGCTAGTTCTCCTGAAGACTTAGTAAAAAAACAAAATAAGTCTTGGCTTCCACTCATTACTTTTATGCAAGATTTTTATAATATTAAAATATTGTATACTACTGAAATTTTTTCTATTAACCAGAATAAAGAAAGTTTATCTAAACTAAAAGCTATATTAAGTAAGAAAAATAATTTTGAATTATCTGCAATATCTGTACTTTCTCAACTAACAAGCTCAATAATAATTTCATTAGCTCTTGTAAATGACAAAATTAATGTTAAAAATGCCTTCGAATTAAGTAATTTAGAAGAAATTTATCAGTCCACTTTTTGGGGCAAGGATGAAGAAGCTTTTACTAGACTAAAGGCTATAAGTATTGATATAAAAAATGTAAAAAAATACTATGATACTTTAAACGATTAATAATTATATTATAAGGATTTAATTTTGAAAGATGTATTAAAAGAACTCCAAAAGAAGAAAGAAATGGCAAGGCTTTCCGGAGGCTTAAAACGTTTAGAAGCGCAACATGCAAAAGGAAAATTATCTGCTCGCGAAAGGATTAAGGTTCTAGCTGATAAAGACTCATTTATTGAATACGATATGTTTGTAGAGCATCGCTCTACGGATTTTGGAATGGAAAAAAATAAAATACCTGGTGATGGAGTAGTGACTGGTAATTGTAAAATTAATGGACGGCCAGTATTAATATATAGCCAAGATTTTACTGCTTATGGAGGTTCTTTAAGTGAGGCTCATGCAGAAAAAATTTGCAAGGTTTTGGACCAAGCTATGAAAATAGGTGTACCTGTAATAGGCTTAAATGATTCAGGTGGTGCTCGTATCCAGGAAGGAGTAGCATCACTAGGAGGTTATGCAGAAGTTTTTCAAAGAAATGTATTAGCATCTGGTTTTATCCCTCAAATTTCAGTAATTATGGGTCCATGCGCAGGTGGTGCGGTTTATTCCCCGGCTATAACAGACTTCATATTTATGGTCCAAGATTCATCATATATGTTTGTTACAGGTCCAGATGTTGTTAAAACTGTTACCCATGAAACTGTAAGTGCTGAAGAGCTAGGAGGAGCATCAAGTCATACAAAAAAATCTGGTGTAGCTGATTTATCATTTGAAGACGATATAACTGTATTACAACAAACTAGAAGACTTTTAGATTTTTTGCCTCTTTCAAATAAGGAAAAAGCTCCGTACAGATCAACTCAGGACCCAAGTGATAGAGAATCATTTAATCTAGACACACTTATTCCGGATAATTCTAATAGTCCTTATGATATGAAAGAATTGATAGTAACTATAATTGATGAAGAAGACTTTTTTGAAATACAGCCTGATTACGCACGAAATATTATAATTGGTTTTGCTAGAATATCAGGACAAACTATAGGAATAGTTGCTAATCAACCTATGGTGCTTGCAGGTTGTTTAGATATTGATTCCTCGCGTAAAGCAGCAAGGTTTGTACGTTTTTGTGATTGTTTTAATATTCCAATAGTTACTTTAGTGGATGTTCCTGGTTTTTTGCCCGGAACCTCACAAGAATTTAATGGAATTATTAAGCATGGGGCTAAACTTCTTTATGCATATGCGGAGGCTACGGTTCCAAAAATTACTTTGATTACTAGAAAAGCTTATGGAGGTGCCTATGATGTTATGGCTTCAAAACATTTAAGAGGAGACATAAATTATGCTTGGCCAACAGCTGAAATTGCAGTTATGGGCGCTAAAGGTGCTGTAGAAATTATTTTTAGAGGTTCTGATACAAAAGAAATAGAGAAACAAACTGGAGAATATCAAGATAAATTTGCAAATCCATTTATTGCGGCCTCGAGAGGGTATTTAGATGACATTATTACTCCTCATAATACTCGATATAGATTATCATCTGCATTAGAGCTTCTAAAAACAAAAGAACTATCAAACCCCAAAAAGAAACATGGAAATATTCCATTATAAATAAAGAGAATAAATATGTTTAAAAAAATACTTATTGCCAATAGAGGTGAAATAGCCTGTAGAATCGCTAAAACATGTAAAAAAATGGGAATTTTTACGGTTGGGATATATTCAGATGCAGATAAAAATTCTATGCATTTACAGCATATGGATGAAGTAGTTAATATAGGACCTGCAGAGTCATCAAAAAGTTACCTAAATATTGATAACATTATTAAAGCTGCAAAAGAAAAGAAAGTTGATGCCATACATCCGGGATATGGTTTTTTATCAGAAAATGCTGAATTTTCTGAGGCTTTAAAAAAAGAAAAAATTATTTTTATAGGACCTTCTGTGGAAGCAATACAATCTATGGGTGATAAAATAATATCTAAACGCATTGCTAAAAAAGCTGGAGTGAATGTTATTCCAGGTGTAGATGGTGTTATTAAAAATATAGAATATGCCATTAAAGCAGCTAAGGAAATTGGTTATCCAGTAATGGTTAAAGCTTCAGCTGGCGGCGGTGGAAAAGGTATGAGGGTTGCTAAAGATAAAAAAGAATTAATATCTGGTTTTCAAAGTGCAAAAAATGAAGCTAAAAAATCCTTTGGAGATGATAGAGTTTTTATAGAAAAATTTATTGTTGGGCCTAGACATATTGAGATTCAAATACTTGCAGATGAATTTGGAAATATGGTTTATTTAGGGGAAAGAGAATGTTCAGTTCAGAGAAGACATCAGAAAGTAATAGAAGAATCTCCTAGTTCCTTGGTAGATGAAGATATGAGACAAGAAATGGGTGAACAAGCTCTTTTATTAGCTAAAGCAGTCAACTATTCGAGTGCAGGCACCGTAGAATTTGTAGCATCTAATGATAAGTCCTTTTATTTTCTAGAAATGAATACAAGGTTGCAAGTGGAACATCCAGTTACAGAGTTGGTAACAGGAATAGACCTTGTAGAAAAAATGATAAATATAAGTGCTAAGAAACCATTAGGTTTAGTTCAGTCTGACATAAAATTAACCGGTTGGTCTGTTGAGGCTAGAATATACGCAGAGAATCCTATTAGGCATTTTGCACCGTCTATTGGTAGGCTGAGAAAGTTTATTCCTCCGAAACTAAAAGAGATGTCAACACGTCTTGATTCTGGAGTGCAAGAAGGCGGTGAAATATCTATGTATTATGACCCTATGATTGCAAAATTAATTACTTATGGCAAAGATAGAAAGGAGGCATGTAGTAAACTCTCTTCAGCATTAGACGCATTTGTAATAAAAGGTGTCTCCACAAATATCCCATTTGTAAATAGTGTGTTAACTAATAAAAAGTTTTTATCTGGAAATATTACAACTGCTTTTTTAGAGGAAGAGTATCCTAAAGGATATTCAGGTTTATTAAAATCAAAAGAGAAGGTATTATTAATTTCTCTGGCATCTCTTGCTATGAAAGCTATAGAAATAAATCGTGAAAGCAAATTAAATAAAGGTAATTATGTAGTTATTATCTCTAAGCATCATTTTGAACTAAAATATGAAATAATATCTAATGACTTTAATAATATTTATAAAATTAAAGTAGAGTATAATTCAAAATTATATGAAATTGTTGTTTCATGGAATATTGGCGAATCAATTTTACAAATATCTTTAGATAATACAGAATCTATAATGCAAGTTTCAAAAGCTTTATCTAGTTATAATATCTGTCATGCAGGATTTGATATTCACTCCAAAGTGATAGAATTAGAAATTTTTAATTTATCTAAAATGATTCCAAAAAAATCTAAAAACATATCATCTAAAATGCTAATATCTCCCATGCCTGGGCAAGTTGTTAAAATATGCGTCTCTGAGAATCAAAAGGTTAATATAGGAGAAGACCTAATTATTTTAGATGCTATGAAAATGGAAAATATTCTTAAAGCTGATAAAGATATTAAAATAAAAAAAATAAATGTTAAAGAAGGTGATATTGTTTCTGTAGACCAGGAATTAATTACTTTTTTCTGATATTAAAATATTTCTTTGGATGATTTTTTTATAATTATATCAAATTCTTTCATGCTATAATTATAACCAAGTTCTTTAAAAGAAGTGACCGGGTAATCTTTTAATCCACATGGAATTATATTTTTATAATAGCTAAGGTCTGGGTCAATATTTATTGATATGCCATGATATGTAATCCAACGACTTATTCTAATTCCAATAGCACCTATCTTTGATTCCCCATTAGGTCCATCTGCCCATATTCCTATTCTATTACTACATGTATATGCTTTTATACCAAAATGTTTGAGGGATTTTATCATCCAGTTTTCTAGTGTTTTAACATACCCTCTAATATCTTTTTTTCTATAATTCAGATTCAGCATTACATAGATTATTCTTTGTCCAGGACCATGATAAGTAACTTGTCCTCCTCTTGCTGAGTTAACAATTGGAATTTCTGTATGGTTTAGAATCTGTTCTTTTCTAGCACTAGTTCCACATGTATAAATCGAAGGGTGTTCTAATAGCCATATTAGTTCGGATGATTTATGCTCATAAATTTTTTGAATACGGTCTTCCATTTTTATAATAGCAGTATTGTAGGGAACTAAATCTTTATCATATTTCCATTTAATAGGCTTCGAATTAGTAGATTTTAAATTTAAGGAAATCATTTTTATAACCTAGCATTATTTGTCTTATAGAGTTAGAATAAATTATAATATTAATAATTTAAATGCATAGGAGTTTTAGGAAAATGCAAAATAATTCTAAAACTATAGCAGAAAATATTAATATATATAATAATGAAACTTCTTTTGGTTTTGGTATTTCTGCTAAGTTTATTGATAAGACTAAAGATAATATTAAAGTTAAAAACCAGCAAGGCTTAGAAGCAGATATTCTATCTTTGCATCCTGCAGATATTGCAGATATTTTTGAAATTTTATCTCAAGAAGATAGAAAAATATTATTTTCAATTTTGCAAAATAGACTACCTCCAGATACTTTAGCATCTTTAGATGAACAAGTATTAAAGGATGTAATAGAAAATTATAAACCCACTATATTAGCAGATTTAATTGGTCAGTTAGATACAGATGATGCGGCTTATATTTTAGAAACCTTAGATACAAAAAAAAGAACTGATCTTTTAAATCAAATTTCTAGTGATGCTAGAAACTTAATTATTCAAGCTTTAGAGTTTCCAGAAATGTCTGCAGGTCGATTAATGCAGAGAGATTATGTTGCTGTTCCGCGTTATTGGAATGTAGGACAGGTAATTGATTATTTGAGAGGTTCAATAAAAGTGCCAGATCAATTTTATGCAATATTTATTGTAGACCCTAGACATATTCCAGTAGGAACAATACCGCTTCATAAATTAATGCGAAGTGAAAGAAAAGTAGTTTTATCTGATATTATGACTACTGAACCTGTCGTTGTTCCTGTAGCAATGGACCAAGAAGATATGGCTTTTTTATTTGAACAATATGATTTGACATCTGCACCTGTAGTAAATCCTCAAAACAGATTAATAGGCATGGTAACAGTCGATGACGTTGTAGAAGTTATACAGGAAGAGGCAGAAGAAGATATGTTGAAGCTGGCTGGTATATCGGGAGATACAGATATATATATGGCTGCTTGGCAAACAGCAAGAAGTAGATTTACTTGGTTATTTGTTAATTTACTTACAGCTATATTGGCGTCAATTGCGATAGGTATATTTGAGGGTACAATAAAACAAATTGTTGCCTTAGCAGTTTTAATGCCAATCGTTGCTTCAATGGGAGGTAATGCTGGTACTCAGACTTTAACAGTTGCAGTTAGAGCTCTTGCAACAAGGGAATTAAATCAGTCAAATGCATTAAGAGTATTTGGTAAAGAAATATTAGTGGGTATTATTAATGGTATTATTTTTGCCATTATAGTTGGTTTAGTTGCTACTTTATGGTTTGGTGAGAAGGGACTAGGAATAGTTATAGCATTAGCTATGTTATTTAATTTGTTTGTAGCAGGTTTTTTTGGTGCCTCAATTCCTTTGCTCTTACAACGTTGGAAAATTGATCCTGCATTAGGAGCTTCTATTTTGTTGACTACGGTTACAGATGTAGTAGGTTTCTTTGTGTTTTTAGGTTTAGCAAAAATTTTATTAACCTAAGTTATATGGAGATATAATGATTATTAATAGACCAGAAGATTTCAATTTTTATTTGGGTGAAACAGCGGATATGATTAGAGAAACTGTATCTAGTTTTGCACAGAATGAAATTGCGCCAAGAGCAGCTGAAATAGATAAGAATAATGACTTTCCTAGTGATTTATGGGAAAAAATGGGAAGTTTAGGAATACTTGGCGTTACTGTTGAAGAAAAATGGGGTGGAAGTGGTCTAGGATATTTGGAGCATACAGTTTGTGTGGAAGAGATTAGTAGAGCTTCGGCTTCAGTAGGCCTTTCTTATGGAGCACATTCGAATTTATGTATAAACCAGATAAGATTAAATGGAAATAATCAACAACGTGAAAAATATCTACCAGGTTTAATTTCTGGAAAAAAAGTTGGAGCTCTAGCTATGAGTGAATCTGTAGCAGGTTCAGATGTCGTAGGAATGAAGACGGTTGCCATAAAAAAAACGGACCATTATATTTTAAATGGGTCAAAAATGTGGATAACTAACGGGCCAGATGCAGATTATTTAGTTGTATATGCTAAAACAGATAAGAGTGCTGGTTCTAAAGGTATTACAGCATTTATTATTGAAAAACATTTTGAAGGTTTTTCTACGGGGGAAAAGTTAGACAAATTAGGTATGCGTGGTTCTAATACTTGCGAACTTATATTTGATAATTGTGTAGTGCCAGAAGAAAATGTATTAGGTGAACTAAATTCAGGGGCAAAAATATTGATGAGTGGCTTAGATTATGAGCGAGTAGTTTTAGCAGGGGGTCCACTTGGTGTTATGCAAAGCTGTTGGGACATAATAGTTCCATATGTTCATGAAAGAAAACAATTTGAAAAACCTATTGGTAGCTTTCAATTGATGCAAGGTAAATTAGCAGATATATATACTTCGATGAATGCATCTAAATCTTATGTTTATAATGTTGCTCAAGCTTGTGATAGAAGAGAAACTACTAGAAAAGATTCAGCAGGTGCTATTTTATATTCTGCTGAAAAATGTACAGAAATTGCTTTGCAGGCAATTCAAATCTTGGGTGGCAATGGTTATACTAATGATTATCCTGTAGGACGCCTTTTAAGAGATGCTAAGTTATATGAAATTGGTGCAGGTACTAGTGAGATAAGAAGAATGCTAATAGGTAGAGAAATTTTTAATGGATCAATTTAGGAGTAAAGTTATGTTTTTAAATATAAAACATCTAAATATTAGGTCTGTTTTAATTTTATTAGCTTTTATATTTTTGACATTCAATAATACTATAGTTTTGGCACAGGACAATAAACCAGAATTCCCATATGATCCTGAGGAGAAGGCTACACAAACTAAAATTTGTGCAAAAGTGTGTCTCAAAAGAAGAGATGCATGCATTAAAATTGAGGGTGCTAACCCTGAATTTGAACAAATTTGTCAATCTCAAATGATTATTTGTATAAATCAATGTAGATGAATAGGAGAAAAAAATGAACAAAAAGGATATTGTGATTACAGGTATGGCTAGAACGCCTATGGGAAGTTTTCAAGGTAGTTTGTCTTCTGAAAATGCTCCTCATTTAGGAAGCATTGCTATAAAGGGAGCTATAAAAAAAGCTGGAATTAATGCAGCAGATATAGATGATGTAGTAATGGGTTGTGTTTTGCCAGCTGGTATGGGTCAAGCTCCAGCAAGGCAAGCTGCAATTGGTGCTGGTATTCCAAATACTGCAGGCGCAACAACTATTAATAAAATGTGTGGATCAGGTATGAAGGCTGCAATGATAGCGCATGATCAATTATTGGCAGGATCAAGTTTTGTTACTTTAGCAGGAGGTATTGAAAGCATGTCTAATGCCCCATATATTCTTCCAAAAGTAAGAAGTGGTTTAAGAATGGGGCATGCTCAGGTTCAAGATCATATGTTTATAGATGGGTTAGAAGATGCCTATGAACCAGGTCGTTTAATGGGTGCTTATGCAGAAGCTACAGCTGAGGCATATCAGTTTACTAGAGAAGAGCAAGATAATTTTGCTATTAGGTCTTTAGAGAGAGCAAAAAAGGCAAATGAAGACGGTTCTTTTAAAGAAGAAATGGTGTCTGTAATTATTAATACTCGTAAAGGGTCACAAGAAATTACTAATGATGAACAACCTTTTTCTGCTGATATATCAAAAATTTCAAACCTTAAACCTGCTTTTAGTAAAACTGGAACAGTTACGGCAGCGAACTCTTCATCCATTTCCGATGGTGCTGCGGCTTTAGTAATGATGACTAAAGAAGAAGCAAAGAATAAGAATTCTATTCCATTAGCTAAAATTGTTGCACACGCAACCAATAGTCATGATCCTGCATGGTTTACAACGGCTCCAATAGGCGCTATTCAAAAAGTTTTAGATAAGGCTGGCTGGAATATCATAGATGTTGGATTATTTGAAATAAATGAAGCTTTTGCAGTTGTACCTATGGCTGCAATGAAAGACTTAAGCATATCTCCTGAAATAGTCAATGTTCATGGAGGCGCATGTGCTTTAGGGCACCCTGTTGGAACATCAGGGGCTAGAATTATAGCCACTTTAATTGCAGCAATGCATAAGTATAAAGTAGATAAAGGGGTAGCTTCATTATGTATAGGTGGAGGAGAAGCTACAGCTATAGCTTTAGAACGATGTTTAAACTAGAAAGAATGTAAATGGATATTATTAAGAGTGCGGTAGATGAAACGTCTAAAGAATATATAAAAAATTCTAGCATTATGGAAGGTCTAGTTTCTGACCTGAAAAATAAAGTTATATTTTCTCAAATGGGAGGAGGTAAAGAAGCAATTGATAGGCATATTGCTAGGGGCAAACTTTTACCTAGAGAGAGAATACGATATTTACTAGACCCTGGTTCTCCATTTTTAGAATTCTCATCTCTTGCAGCATATGGTCATTATAATGATGAAGCTCCTGGATCTGGACTTATTACTGGAATTGGTCGTGTTTCTGGAAGAGAATGTGTAATTATTGTTAATGATGCTACGGTAAAGGGAGGAACATATTATCCAATAACAGTAAAAAAACAATTAAGGGCACAAGATATAGCATTAGAAAACCATCTTCCTTGTATTTATTTAGTTGATTCAGGCGGAGCAAATTTACCCAATCAAAGTGAAATGTTTGCGGATAAAGAAGGCTTTGGTAGAACATTTTATAATCAATCAAATATGTCGGCAATGGGTATTCCTCAAATAGCTATTGTAATGGGTTCATGCACGGCTGGAGGAGCATATGTTCCAGCAATGAGTGATGAATGTATAATAGTAAAAAATCAAGGGACAATATTTTTAGGAGGGCCTCCTTTGGTAAAAGCTGCAACAGGAGAAGTAGTTAGTGCAGAAGACCTTGGAGGAGGAGAGCTGCATAGTAAAAAAAGTGGAGTTACTGATCATTTAGCGGAAAATGATCAACATGCTTTAAAAATAGCTAGAGATATTGTAGCTACTTTTAATAAGAAAAAGAATGAAGATATTGATTTAATAAAATCAGAAGAACCAAATTATGATTTAAAAAGTATTTACGGAGTAATACCATCATCTTTATCAATACCATATGATGTAAGAGAAGTAATAGCTAGAATAGTGGATGGAAGTAAATTTTTAGAATTTAAAAAACTATATGGGGCAACCTTAGTTACAGGTTTTGCAAAAATTATGGGGTATTCTGTTGGTATTATTGCAAATAATGGAATTTTATTTCCAGAAAGTTCAAAAAAAGGTGCTCATTTTATAGAATTATGTGGTCAAAGAAAAATACCACTTATATTTCTACAAAATATTTCTGGTTTTATGGTAGGTAAAAAATATGAAGAAGCCGGTATAGCTAAAGACGGAGCAAAACTAGTTACTGCAGTATCCACAGTAAATGTTCCAAAATTTACTGTAATTATTGGAGGCTCATTTGGAGCTGGTAATTACGGTATGTGTGGTAGAGCATTTAATCCAAGATTTATGTGGACTTGGCCAAATTCTAGAGTGTCTGTAATGGGAGGAGAACAAGCGGCTAATGTTTTATCTACTGTTAAAAAAGATGTAAACGCAAGACGAGGACTAAAATGGTTGAAGAAAGATGAAAATAGTTTTAAAAATGGAATTTTAGATCAATATGAAAAAGAAGGAAATCCATATTTCGCTTCATCAAGAATATGGGATGATGGCGTAATAGATCCTGCTGATACTAGAGTAGTATTGGGTTTGTCAATTTCAGCTGCTCACAATAAACCAATTGAAGATACAAAATTTGGTTTATTCAGGATGTAGATAATGGAAAATTTATTAAAAAAAATAGATAGTAGAGGCATTTATTATTTAAATATAAACCGTCCGCAGGTTATGAACGCTTTTGATGAAAATTTAATTAAAGAATTAGATATTTGTTTATCAGAGATATCAAATAATAAAGATATTAGAGCGCTAGTTCTTACAGGAGAAGGAAAAGCATTTTCTGCTGGAGGTGATTTAGATTGGATGAGACGAATGTCTGGTGTAAGTCACGAAGAAAATCAGAGTGATGCAATGAAATTAGCTGTTATGCTAAAAAAATTATATTCCTTGCCTTTTCCGACTATTGCCGCTGTAAACGGGGCTGCTTTTGGGGGTGGTGTGGGTTTAGTAGCTGCATGTGATATAGCAATTGGAAATGAATATGCAAAGTTTTCTTTATCTGAAGTAAGACTAGGCTTAATTCCGGCAACTATTAGTCCGTATGTAGTTAGGGCAGTGGGTTCTAGAAATGCTAGATATTTATTTTTAACTTCAACAATCATTTCTTCAGAAGAGGCTTTTCATATGGGATTATTGCATCAACATGCAAAAAATGAAGACTTTAATTCTTTAATTGAAAAAAATATAGATAATATATTAAAAGGTGGACCTAAAGCTCTTAAATCCTCAAAAGAATTAATATTTTTTGTAGAAGGAAAAAATATAGATGAAGTGCTTATGATGGAAACGGCTAAAAGGATAGCAGATGCAAGAGCAACTAATGAAGGCAAAGAAGGAACAGAAGCATTTTTAAACAAGAGAAAACCAAATTGGCAGATAAATGATAAAAAAAATATTGATAGCTAATAGAGGAGAAATAGCAACTAGGATTACACGCACCTGTAAATCCATGGGTATTTTTGTAGTTGCTGTATATTCTGATGCTGATAAAAATGCTTTGCATGCTCGTGAAGCTGACCAGTCAATTCATCTAGGTGATTCCTTAGCTGAAAACAGTTATTTAAATTATAAAAAAATAATAAAAATTGCATTAGAAAATAAGGTTGATGCAATCCATCCTGGATATGGATTTTTATCTGAAAATCCTGATTTTGCAAAAGCATTAAAAAAAAATAATATAAAATTTATTGGCCCCTCTGTTTCATCTATGAAAAGTATGTCATTGAAAAATGATGCAAGAAGTATGATGGAAAAAGCAGGTGTTCCAGTATTGCCAGGGTTTTCAGCAGACGGTTTATCAGAGAATCAGATATTAAAAAAATGTGAAAATATAGGTTTTCCTTTGATTATTAAAGCCTCCGCAGGAGGAGGTGGAAAAGGAATGCATGTTATAAATAAAAAGAACGAAATTATAAATAAATTAGAAGGGGCAAAAAGGGAAGCTCTAAGTTCATTTGGGAATGATAGTATATTAATAGAAAAGTATTTGCAAAACCCTAGGCATATTGAGGTTCAAATTTTAGCAGATAATTATGGAAATATTTATACTTTAGCGGATAGAGACTGCAGTATTCAAAGGCGTCATCAAAAAGTTATTGAAGAAGCACCTGCTACAAACATTAATTTAGAAGTTAGAGAAGGAATGGCTTTTCAAGCTAAGCAAGTGGCAAAAAGTATTTCATATTCTGGAGCAGGAACTATAGAGTTTCTTTTAGAAAAAAATAATTTTTATTTTATGGAAATGAATACGCGCTTACAAGTTGAGCACCCAGTTACAGAATTAATATTAGGTTTAGATTTAGTTGAATTGCAAATTAGAGTTGCTAACAATGAAAAGATAATTTTAGATTACAATAAAGATTCTATTAAGGGTCATGCAATAGAAGCCAGAGTTTATGCAGAAATTCCCGAAAAAAATTTCCAACCATCACCAGGTAAAATACTAGAATTTAATTTTCCAGATAAGCCTTATTTAAGACTAGATACAGGATACTTAGCTAATGATGAAGTTTCATCATATTATGACCCGATGATTGCTAAAATTATTTCATACGGAGTTAATAGAGATGATGCAATTAAAAAACTCTCTTTTGCTTTAGAAAATACAAGATTAGAAGGAATTAAAAACAATATAGATTTTTTAAATAAGATAATAAAAGTTTCTGCCTTTGCAGAAAAAAAAATTAATACAGATTTTATAAATAAATTTTGGAAAAAATTAATATCAAGTAAAGAGAGTAAAGATTTATTACTTGATTCAGCGGCAGCATTATATATAAAATTTAGGAGCTCTTATTATATAAGTAAGAGTTTATCACCTTGGCATAATAATATAAATTGGAGACATTTAGGTAATGATTTTGAAAATATATCTTTAATCTATGATAAAGAAGTTTTTAATTATGAAGTTAAGATATTAAATTCTAGTGAGTTCTTAGTTATTGATGAGGAAAGAAAAAATAAGAATATTTTTAAAATATTAAACGATGATTTTTCTAAAAAATTAAGTTTACTTCGTAATAATAAAAAAATAGAAAATATATATTTTACAGTTAATAATGACAATATTTATATTAATCAAAGTGGCTATTCTTTAAATTTAAATATTAGAGATAAATTTTATTTAGATATAAAATTAGAAGCATCTGAGGGCTCGATGGATTCGCCTGTTCCAGGCAAGATTGCTAAAGTTTTTTCTAAAAATAATCAGCAAGTAAAGAAAGGAGATATTTTAGTAATAATTGAAGCTATGAAAATGGAGCATTCCATTTTGGCCCCTTATTCTGGAAAAATAATTAAAATTAATGTAAAAGAGGGCCAACAGGTTGATGAAGGTTATACAGTAGCCCAAATGAAAGAAAAATAATGACAGAGATTACCCTATATGAGGTAGGTCCTAGAGATGGGCTTCAAAATGAAAATATCCCATTAGAAACTGATGAAAAAGTTATATTTATTAATATGCTATCAGCTACAGGTTTAAAGTTTATAGAAAGCGGTGCATTTGTATCTCCTAAATGGGTTCCTGCTATGGCGGATTCTAGTGTTGTTATGACACAAATTAAGAAAAAACAGGGCATAATGTACCCAGTTTTAACGCCAAATATTAAAGGTTTAGATGATGCTTTAAAATTTAATGCAGATACTGCTTGTGTGTTTGCTACTCCAAGCGAAACGTTTTCAAAAAAAAATACAAATTGTTCAGTCAGCGAAGCTATGGCTAGAGCTAAAGAAGTCGCTGAGGAAGCATTAGTTAAAGGTATGAAAGTTAGAGGTTATATATCAACTGTTATGTTTTGTCCTTATGAGAATGAAATTCAACCGTTAAAAGTTGCAAAGCAAGCTGAAGAATTAGCCAAGATGGGATGTTATGAAATTTCTCTAGGTGATACAATTGGAAGCGGAACTCCTATAAAAACTAAACATATGCTAATGGCATGCAGAGATGCAATAGGAGTTGAGAAATTAGCCGTCCATTTTCATGATACATATGGTCAAGCTTTAGCAAATATATTAGTTAGTTTAGAATTAAATATTAAAGTTATAGATACATCTGTTGGAGGATTAGGAGGCTGTCCTTATGCTCCAGGAGCTAAAGGTAATGTTGCTACTGAAGATGTTTTATTTATGCTTAATGGAATGGGTATTAATACAGGAGTAGATTTAGAAAAAATTTGTGAAGCTTCAAAATTTGTTTTTAGTAAATTAGGAAGAATCCCTTCTTCAAGAGTTTTTAATGCTTTAGAATCAAAAAATAAACGAAAAAAATTATTATAGATACATGAATTTAATAAAATTAGCTGTAGGTATTACTAATATTAGTGAATTAAGAGAGAGACAGTCTCTGCGCTATAAAAAATATAATCAAAATCTTCACATTACTAGATTGTTTCCAAAAAAATATGAAATCATTAAAGATACAGGTTCAATGTTTTGGATAATTAATGGCTATATATCAGTTAGACAAAAAATTATAGATTTTAATAAAGTAAAGCATGATGATGGTAAATTTTATTGTCATATAGTTTTAGATAAAAATCTTATTAATACTCAAATTATTAGGCATAAACCTTTCCAAGGTTGGAGATATTTGAAAGATGAAAAAGCTCCTAAGGATTTAGCTGCGAAAGAATTAATAAACCCAGGTAAACTTTATAAAGCTTTAGAAGAGTTATGTATTATTTAGTATTTTTATACTGATTGGTATTTAAAATTGACAGAATTTTATTGTGAATTATTATAAAAACTAATTATACTATATTTTTAAATAGGAGAGTATTATGAAATTTTTTAATTTATTATTAATTATAGCCGTTTCAGTTATTTTTGTAAGCAAAGCGGCCTTATCACTAGAAACAAAAACTATTATCGATTTACAATTAGCAAAAAAAATGGCTGATGCTTGTGAAGCTAAAAGAGCTACTACTGATTGGAGACCACTAAATATAGCAATTGTTGATTCTGGAGCGGACTTAATTCTCTTTAGAAGGCAAGATGGAGCATTCTTAGGAAGTATAGATATAGCATTGAATAAAGCGAAATCTGCAGCAATGATACCATATCCTACAAGGGCAATTGGGGAATTAGCTTATGGTAAAGAAGGAAATCCAGCTGGGCTTCCAGGTATAGCTACAGTTGATTTTTTGGTTCCTTTTCCAGGAGGTCTTCCAATTAGAGCGCAAAATGGCGATCTTATAGGTGCAATTGGTGTGAGTGGTGCGACTGGTGATCAAGATGAAGAATGTGCTCAAGCTGCACTTGATTCTGTTAAAGATATGCTAAAATAATATGTTTGATCTTATAATTAAGAATGCAAATATTATTGATGGTACAGGATTGCCATCTTTTACAGGAGATATTGCTGTAGAAGATGGCATTATTGTTAATAGAGGTAATGATTTAGGTGAAGCAAAGTCAATAATAGATGCAAAGGGCTTAACTTTAGCTCCTGGGTTTATAGATAGTCATACACATTATGACGCTCAATTAACATGGGATCCTTGGGCTAATCCCTCACCAAAACTTGGGGTTACAACAATTATTATTGGCAATTGCGGCTTTACTATAGCTCCCTGTAAAGCTGAGCATCGCGACTTGACTATGAAAAATCTTACAAATGTAGAAGGTATGTCCTTAGATGTGTTGAGGGAAGGAATAGTATGGGATTTTGAAACGTTTCCTGAGTATCTTGATTTTATAGAAACTAGAGGCGTTGGTCCTAATGTTGCAGCTTATGTTGGCCACTCATCTGTTAGAGTTTATGTAATGGGAGAAGATGCGTTAACAAGAAAAGCTACAGATACAGAAATAATAAAAATGCAAACTATAGTAAAGGAAGGTATGATTAGTGGCGGGTTAGGTTTCGCTACATCAACATTTGAAGGGCATAACGGAGAAAATGGTGTACCAATGCCATCTAGATTAGCAGACGATAAAGAGATGCGTAATCTTATAATGGCGATGTCTTCCTTTGGTCGAGGCTTATTTATGCTTACTAGAGGCTCAAATACTTCAATTGAAAATATTAGAAAATGGATGGAGGGTTCTAATAGGCCAGCTGTAGTTGCAGCTCTTTTACATAACCCATTATCTGATAATTCAACATTTAAAGTGTTATCAGATATATCTCATGCAACAGATCAAGGGATAGAGATGTGGGGACAAGTATCTTGTAGGCCACTATCTATGGAGTTTACAATGGAATCTCCATACTTGTTTGAAGGTATTCATTCTTGGAGGCCTGCAATGGAGTGCAGCTCATTAGAGTTATATGAAAAAGTATTAGCAGATAATAATTTTCGTGGAAATTTAGTAAATGAAATTGAAGATAATGCTCAAGTAAGGTTATTTAATGGTGATTGGGATAAAATTATAGTTAGAGAAGTTTATAATCAAAAATATCAAAATTTAGAAGGAAGGTCCATTAAGGATATTGCTTTAGATTCTAATGTACAACCTTTAGACTGGCTCTTAGATCATGCCCTTAGTGACAATGGAATGGATACTCTATTTATTGCAATGTTATTGAATAGTGATGAAAAGGCTGTTGGAAAATTACTCAAACATCCACGAGCTAATATTACATTATCAGACGCGGGAGCGCATTTAACATTTTTTAATGATGCCGGATATGGGTTATATATGTTACAAAAATGGGTTCGTGAAAATAAAATTATGTCTATTGAAGAAGCTATTTATAACTTGACGGGAAAGCAAGCGGATATTTATAGAATCGATCAAAGAGGAAGATTGGTCCCCGGACAATATGCTGATATGATATTATTTGACCCAGATAAAGTAGGTGTTTCTCAATCATACAGAGTAAGCGATCTTCCAGGAGGAGGTAGTAGATTAAATATTGACGGACATGCAGTTAAAGGTGTTTGGATAAATGGAGAAAGAGTTTTAAAAGATATGAACCTAGTAAATAATTCCAAGTTACCTGGCAAAGTAATTAGAGGTTTTCACGCTTAAATCCTCGAACAGAAAGAGGTTATTTGCATAACCTCTTTCTGTTTATTTATTATCCCCATATGTTTTGAGCAGAGGCCATGGCAAATAGCATAGGAATAGAAAGTAGAGTATTAGTTCTACTAAAAAGCATAGCAGTTCTTGCTGAAGCAGCTTTAGAAGCAGGATCAGCTTCTACAATTCCTAAAGCTCTTTTTTGATTGGGCCATATAACAAACCAAACATTTATAAACATAATTATACCTAACCACATTCCAATTCCTATAGCAGTGTGTTTAGCAACTCCATCTAGAATTCCTAAAGTCATCGCTTGCGTTAGGTACCCATTTACATGCGCGACTAATAACCCTGTAATTATAGTAGCCATAGCGCCCCATCTAAACCAAAATAGTGCTGCTGGTGCGATTACTTTTCCAATTGCTGGTTTTTGATCATCTGGAATCTTGGGCATATTTGGTATTTGTACAAAATTAAAATACCACAATAACCCTATCCACATTATTCCCGAAAGAACATGTACATACCTTAATATTAAGGACCAAAAAACAGTATCAAGCGCTCCTCCTGTCGAAATATAGTAAAGAACAAATAATATAGTTAGAGCAATACCTGCTCCAATAGTTTTTTCAAGTGATGTAAGAATACTAGACATATTTACCTCCATAATTTATGATTCATCATAATATAAAATAATATAAA
>JAQWRB010000109.1 GCA_029243935.1 Alphaproteobacteria bacterium | reverse complement strand
AAATTTTCCGCTTTTTCTTTGGAATAGACTTCTTCATTATCTATATATACAGTATAAGAAGTACGATACTTTTCAGTTTTACTACTATTTCCTAAACAATCTTTTGTCCATTGATATAAAGGATAATTATCTGTACCATTTTTTTCTGCCTCCACCACATACTCCATGAATCCATCATATTGACTTAATAACTCTGCTTTATTTGTCTGCAATATATTCAATAACTTAATTTTTAGATCTGAGTTTTTATTACTGTTATATAAATCAACAAAACTTGAAGAAAAATATACCCTTATCTGGAAAAGCCACTTATTATTCATATATACATTACTCACTTTTATAACTATTATAATATAGATAAATAGATAAAGTTAAATTTCATTAAAACAATAAAAAATTATTTAATTTTAGCCTCATTATGATTAATCACATACCAATTATATACTTCTTTTAATCCTTGCTCTAAATCTATCTTATGTGTCCAACCTAATTTATTTATTTTACTTATGTCCATAACCTTCCTAGACATTCCATCAGGATAGGAGTCATCAAATTCAATTTTTCCCGTCCAACCAGAAATAGATTTAATAATATTAGAAAAATCTTTTATAGAAATTTCTTTTCCAGTGCCAATATTTATATGTTTGTCTTCACTATAATTTTGCATTAAAAATATTAAGCCTGAGGCTAAATCATCAACATGCATAAATTCTCTTAAAGGTTTTCCAGATCCCCATAAAACAACTTTATCTTTATTAAGCTGTTTTGCTTCATAAAATCTTGATATTAACGCAGCTACTACATGACTATTTTGAGGATGAAAATTATCACCTGGTCCATATAAATTTGTTGGCATTACAGAAATATAATCTACTCCATACTGTTTTCTGTAGAACTCACATAATTTAATTCCTGTTATTTTTGCTATCGCATAAGCTTCGTTAGTAGGTTCAAGCTCCCCAGTAAGTAGGCTACTTTCCTTTAAAGGCTGTTCTGCATTTCTCGGATAAATACAACTTGAACCTAAAAACATAAATTTTTTCACATCATATTTATAAGAAGCAGAAATTACTGAATTTTGAATAGCTAAATTGTCATATAAAAAATTTACAGGATAATTACTATTAGCTAATATTCCACCTACTTTAGCTGCTGCAAGAAAAACAGTGTCTGGATTATTGTCTTTAAACCATTTTTCTACTTTTACTGAATCTTTGAGATCTAATTCGTTGGAATCTTGTGTTAATACTTCACATTTTATAGATTTTAAAGCCCTAATTAATGCGCTTCCGACCATACCTGTGTGTCCGGCAACAAATACCCGTTTGCCAACTAATGAGTATCTTTCTTTGATAGTATTCTTCAACCATCAATTCCAAAACGTCTAGTTTTTTGCTCTAAATCCACAAGCTTTATATCTTCTTCAACCATTTCTTTAACTAGATCAGGAAACTTTATAGTAGCTTCCCACCCTAATATATTTTTAGCTTTTGTGGGGTCTCCAAGTAAGTAATTAACTTCTGTAGGCCTGAAATATCTTTTGTCGACTTCTATTAATATTTTATTACTATTTTTACTTAGCCCTATCTCATCCTCACCTTTACCTTTCCATATAATTGTTTCATCAATCTCTGAAAAAGCCTTTTCTATAAAATCTCTAACTGTGTGAGACTCTCCTGTAGCAAGGACATAATCATCTGGGTTCTTTTGCTGCAACATAAGCCACATACCTTTAACATAATCCTTAGCATGCCCCCAATCTCTCTTAGCATCCAAATTTCCCATATATAACTTTTCTTGCAACCCAAGTTTTATTGCCGCTACAGCCCTAGTAATTTTACGTGTAACAAATGTTTCACCTCTAATTGGACTTTCATGATTAAATAGTATGCCATTACAAGCAAAAATATTATATGCCAACCTATAATTAACGGTTATCCAATATGCATATAACTTTGCTACCGCATATGGAGACCTAGGAGAAAATAAAGTATTCTCATTTTGAGGGATAATATCTGAATTACCATATAATTCAGAAGTAGATGCCTGATAGAACTTAACAGTTTTTGTCATATTAAGTAACTTTATAGCTTCTAACAATCTAAGAGCACCTATACCATCTGCATTAGCGGTATATTCTGGAGTTTCAAAACTAACCTGAACATGACTTTGTGCTGCTAAATTATAGACTTCATCTGGGTTAATTTTTTGCATTAATCCGATTAAATTAGTTGCATCAGTCATATCTACATAATGTAAATGAAACTTAACATCTTTAGAATGAGGATCTTGATATAAATTATCAAGCCTACTTGTATTGAAGGAGGAAGATCTTCTTTTTATTCCATGAACTTCATAGCCTTTACTTAGTAATAACTCAGCTAAATAAGCTCCATCTTGACCAGTGATACCTGTTATTAATGCTATTTTATTTTTCATATTTTAAACTATATAGATTATATAAACATATGTGAAGTCAATAAATTATTACTTCAAAATATAATAATAAAAATATTACTTTATTTTTTCTACGTAAGAACTATCTTTTATTTATGTCAAAAATAATACTTTACATTTCAATACTATTTATATTTTTATTTAATAATAT
>JAQWRB010000100.1 GCA_029243935.1 Alphaproteobacteria bacterium | reverse complement strand
ATTCTTTGCCACTAATAGAGCCCTCATTGTGCCTAGACTCTGATCAGCCAACCTTAGTAAGAAAATTATTACTGCTGAAAATACTATTTCCATTTTTATGTTTTAATTCTTAACATCAAAAGCATCTCGTAAACCATTACCTAATAGCATAAATGCTAATACTAAGCTCATAATTGCTAATCCTGGAATAATGGCTAAATATGCTTTATCCATTATTATATAAGAATAATGATCTTTAATTATACCTCCCCAACTTGGCATAGGAGGTTGTGCTCCAATTCCTAAAAAAGAAAGTCCAGACTCAATTAAAATGGCAGCTGCAAAATTAGCTGCTGAAATCACAATGACAGGGCCAATAACATTAGGAAAAACATGCGTAGATATTATTCTTAAATTATTGTATGCTAATGCTTTACCTGCGTGAACATATTCTAATGATCTAATTACAAGAACTTGGCCCCTTACAATACGAGTGACTTCTACCCACATTGTAAGTCCTACTGCCACAAATACTTGCCAAAATCCTTTCCCTAATGCTAATGTAATAGCAATTACCATAAGTAAAGTTGGTATACTCCAGATAACATTTACAAACCACATAATTATATTATCTATCCTACCCCCAAAATAACCTGCCAATAAACCTAAACTAATACCGATAATAAGTGATATAATAACAGCAATAAAGCCAATAGAGATTGAAATACGAGTTCCATATAAAATCCTACTAAGTAAATCTCTACCATATTTATCAGTGCCAAACCAAAAAATTTCTTGAGTAATATTATATTCACCAATATATTCTTGCGCAATTTCAGACCTATAACCAAAATATACAATCCCATTATTTAACTCCGTAAAACTTTCAACCGGCACTCTTTCAAATTTTTTTGCCTTTCCAAAAAAAACAGACTTTAAAAAAGAGGTGCTACCATTCTCTTTCTTTGGTATTTCAAGAAATAAAACTTTTGTGAAAGGCTTTTGAGTTGCTAATTCAATATGCATTTGATTAGCATTTGGAGTGCTATCAGGACTAATCAAAACAGCAAACAAACTAATAAAAACGGCCAATACAATATAACATAAAGCAAAAAAAGAAAGCTTATTCTTCTTTAGTCTTTGCCATGCCAATCTATTTAGGGAATCAGATTTCATCTATTTATTATGCATTCTTCCTTTCCATTCAAACTTTTTATTAAAAGATAGAAAAACAATCAAAATTATATAAAAAGAATAAACTAACTCAAAAGAAAAAACCCATTTTATTAAATCCTCTCTATTAAAAAATTTTAAAGCGGGATAAAGCAATAATAAATCTACAATAAACTTTAAAAAATAGAAAATCACAAAGAATTGAAGAAAAAAGACATCAAAAAAGAGTGTTACAAAAAGGAATAAAAATAATAAATTAGTAAAAAAAACTAAATAAGAGGTGTAAATACTAGCAAGATCTCTATATGTACTACTCTTGGCTACCCACCTTTTCCTTTGATTAATAAATTCCCTAAAATCTTTTGTGCTCTCAGTTTGGACAATAGTGTCTGGATGCTTGGCAAATGCAACCGAATTCGGGTACTTAGCCTTAATATTATGTAATAAAAAAACATCATCACCACTTACTATATTATCCTCCTCAAAATTATTTACTTCTAAAAAAACGTTTTTACGATAAGCCATATTAGCTCCATTACAAAAAATTGGATTATTAATTCCAATTGCACCTGCACCACTCGCAATTAAAGATATAAATTCAAGTGCCTGGAAGTGCTGAAATAATCCCCCTTGCTTTTTAAAAGTTACCGGTCCAGAAACTAATAAGACATCATGATATTTAAAATTATGCACCATCTTTTGGGCCCAATATGGAGAGAAAGTACAATCGGCATCTGAAGCTAAAATAATATCGCCTTTTGCTACAGAAACTGCCATAGCAATTGCATGTTTCTTGCCAGATTGACCCTCTGGCATATTGAGTACACAAGAATTAC
>JAQWRB010000091.1 GCA_029243935.1 Alphaproteobacteria bacterium | reverse complement strand
ATAATTGATCTACAACAAACATTCCCCCTAATAAATACAGCGCTGAAAGTTTTAAGGGATGTAGGTGCGAATGGTGGAAGAGTTTTATTTGTTGGTACAAAGCGACAAGCGCAATCAATTTTAGCTGAAACTGCTATAAGCTCAGGTCAATATTATATGAATCATAGATGGTTAGGTGGAACTCTTACCAACTGGAAAACGATATCTAAATCTATAGTTAGGCTTAAAAGCTATGATGATATCTTAAAAAAAGAAGATACTGGTTTAACAAAAAAAGAATTAGTTGGGATTGAAAAACAAAGAACTAAACTAGAAGCTTCTCTTGGTGGAATAAAAGATATGGGTGGATTACCAGATGCCCTATTTGTTATAGATACTAATAAAGAACATATAGCCATTACAGAAGCTAATACTCTTAAAATACCAGTTATAGCAATACTTGATTCTAATAGTAATCCAGATGGAGTTGATTTTCCTATACCGGGTAATGATGATGCCACTAGATCTATTGCATTGTATTGTAAATTAGCTTCAGAAGCTATTTTAGATGGTTTACAGGCAACATTTAGTGCAGCTGGAAAAGATTTAGGGGCTAGTGAAGAAATAAAAGAGTCTAAAACTGTGATAAAGCCTAAAGGCATAGATTCAGTAGTTAGTGAGAAAACTGATACTCTAGTAAAATCTAAGGTGAAAGATTTAGATGCTAGCAAGGAAATAAAGGAGGTTAAAGCTTCAGTAAAACCTGGTGAAATATTAGATAAAAAAAATGTTAAAGTAAGTGATGAGACTATTCCAAATAATGCTTCAGAGGCTGTATCTTTAGAGGATAAAGCAAAAAGCTAAATAATAATTTAATTAAGGAGGCAATAATGTCTTTAATAACAGCAGCATTGGTTAAAGAATTAAGAGATAAAACGGGTGCAGGTATGATGGATTGTAAAAATGCATTAGTTGAGACTAATGGCAATATTGAAGAATCTGTCGACTGGTTAAGAAAAAAAGGTATATCAGGAGCAGAAAAAAAATCTGCTAGAGTAGCAGCTGATGGAGTTGTTACAGTTTCTGTAAAAAATAATGCAGCAGCTTTAGTTGAAATAAACTCGGAAACAGATTTTGTTTCAAGAAATCCTGATTTCCAAAATTTTGCAAGAAATATTTCAATTATTGCTTAGATTCAGGCGCAAATTTAGAAGATTTAAAAAAAGCATCCTATTTAGATTCAGGTAAAAATGTGCAAGAAACTCTTACAGATCTAATTGGATTAATTGGAGAAAATATAGTTTTAAGAAGAACATTTTTGTTAAATAATGTTAATGGTTTATTTTCTTCTTATATACATGGTCAAATTGATGAAGGCTTAGGAAAAATTGGAGTTATAGTATCTATAGAAAGTAATGGTGATAAAAATAAAGTAAGTGATTTTGGTAAAAAAATAGCAATGCATATTGCTGCATCTAAGCCTGTAGCAATAAGTGCTAATGATGTGGACCCTACAATAATTCAAAGGGAACGAAAGGTTTTAACTGAGCAGGCTAAAAATTCTGGAAAACCTGATAATATTATTGAAAAAATGGTAGAAGGAAGAATATCTAAATTCTTTTCAGAAATCACACTTTTAGACCAAACATGGGTAATGGATGGTGAATCAAAAGTATCACAAATTATTGAATCTATAGAAAAAGAAATGTCTTGTTATATAGTAATTAAAGATTTTAAATACTTTATTCTTGGTGAGGGAATTGAAGTAGAGAAAAAAGATTTTGCAGCTGAGGTGGCTGAACAAATAAATAGTTAATAAAATTAACGGTTACATATGAAAACTGTAGATACAGATTTAAATCAAATAAAAAGCATATTTTCTCGTGTTATGATTAAATTGTCTGGTGAAGCTCTTCTTGGCAATAAAGAGTTTGGAATAGATTCAGATATTGTAGATAAAATTGCTATTGATATTGTAAATATAGCTAATAATAATACAGAAGTTTGTATTGTTGTTGGTGGTGGCAATATATTTAGAGGTGTTGCAGGTGCTTCACAAGGAATAGAAAGAGGTACCGCAGATAGTATGGGTATGCTCGCTACTGTTATTAATGCAATGGCAATTCAAAATTCAATAGAAAAACATAATATTCCATCTAGAGTTTTGTCAGCGGTTCCAATGCAAACTGTATGTGAACCATTTATAAGAAGAAGAGCAATTAGGCATTTAGAAAAAGGACGAATAGTTATATTTGCTGGAGGCACGGGTAATCCTTATTTTACTACTGATACGGCTGCAGCTCTAAGAGCTGCCGAGATGAATTGTACGGTATTAATGAAAGGCACAAAGGTAGATGGAGTTTATACAAGCGACCCAATAAAAGATAAAAATGCTGTTAGATTTGATCATATAACTTATTCTAAGGTTTTATCAGATAATTTAGGCATTATGGATGCATCAGCTATTTCTTTAGCTAGAGATAATTCCATACCAATAATTGTGTTTTCAATACATACAAACAATGCTTTATTATCAATAATAAAAGGTGAAGGTAAAAAAACAATAATATCTAATTAGTATTGAAAGGCATAGTTATGAATGAAATTGATTTAAACGATATTAAAAGAAGAATGGAGGCTTCATTAGAAGTATTAAAAAATGAATTTTCTGGTCTAAGAACTGGAAGAGCAAGTGCAAATATGTTTGAAATAATTAATGTTAATGCATATGGACAAGTTATGAAACTTAGAGACCTTGCTACAGTATCTATTCCTGAAGCAAAACTGGTTTCAATTCAAGTTTGGGATGCATCTAACATAAGTCTAATTGAAAAAGGTATTCATGAATCTGGTTTAAATTTAAATCCTCAGACGGAAGGGTCTGTGATTAGAATTATTATGCCTGAATTAAATGAGGAAAGAAGAATTGAATTAGCAAAGACGGCAGCAAAATATGCAGAAAATTCTAAAATTGCTGTGAGGAATGTTAGGCAAGATGGCATGAATATACTAAAAAGATTACATCAAGCAAGCACATATACTGATGATCAACAAAGAGATTTAGCAGATAAAATACAAAACCTAACTAACGAGGTAATAAAATCTATAGAAAGCCTCTCTAATAATAAAGAGGAAGAAATTAAAAAAGTTTAAATCTTAATTATTAGGAGTTATATATATTGTATCCAGTTCATGTTGCAATTATTATGGATGGAAATGGAAGGTGGGCTAAAAAAATTGGTCTTCCTAGGATGGCAGGACATAAAGCTGGTGTAAAAAGACTGCATAGCATTGTCAAATTATCAATTGAATACAATATCAAATATTTAACACTTTATGCTTTTTCTTCTGAAAATTGGAGCAGACCAAAATCAGAAATTGATGATTTAATGTATTTGCTTAGCTCTTTCTTGGATAAAGAAGCTAAAGAATTATTAAAACAAAATATTATTCTAAAAGTTATTGGGAGAAGAGATCGATTAAAAAAAGATATTGTAGATAGAATTGAGGATATAGAGAAACAGTCTATATCTAATAATGGTCTTACGTTAATAATAGCATTAGATTATAGTGGAAGAGAAGATATTAGAAGCGCTATTATCAATATTTATAAAAATATTAGTGAGAGTAATATGA
>JAQWRB010000051.1 GCA_029243935.1 Alphaproteobacteria bacterium | reverse complement strand
ACATTCTTTTATAGATTGATATTTAGTATACTCATCTCTAAACCATGTATCTGTAGATTCTAATAGTCTTTTTTCCAAAGAAGGGATTACTCCTATGAAAGGCTTATTTATATTAATTTTTTCTTCATTATTAAAGAAGGTTATTGATATTTTCTTATATCCACTACCATAGAAAATTTCTTCTTTATGTTTAACTGATAGTTCTTTCCAAGTTGCATTTAAAGACATGCCATTATATTCTGCTAGGCCCTTTAAAGCTTGATAATAAAAATCTTTACCCTTACCTGACCAGGCTTTTATAGCCCCTTCATTAATGCTTAAATTGTCATTAGGTATTATTAATTTTTGATCAAAAAAACTTTGTTCTCCCAGTCCTTCACATTTGTGACAGGCTCCATTTGGGCTATTAAAGGAAAAAAGTCTTGGTTCAATCTCATCAATCGTGAATCCAGATTCAGGGCAAGCAAATTTAGATGAATAAATACTTATTAAATCTTGATCTATATCTTCTACATATAAAAGGCCATCAGATATGCTTAAACAAGTTTCTATACTTTCAGCTAACCTCTGATCCATATTGTTTTTGATTAATAATCTATCTATTACTACTTCTATATTATTTTTAGAGTTTTTATCTATTTCTGGTATTTCATCTATAGCATACACTTCGTTATTCAGTTTAATTCTTTGAAACCCTTTTTTTATAAGGCTTAATATTTCTTTCTTATGTTCACCTTTCCTATTTCTAACTATAGGTGCAAGTAAATAAATTTTGTTTCCTTTATTATTTAATATTATTGAGTCAACCATTTGTGATACGCTTTGACTCGTAATAGGTTTACCAGTAGCTGGTGAGAATGCGGTCCCAACTCTCGCATATAAAAGCCTTAAATAATCATTTATTTCAGTCACAGTAGATACTGTAGATCTTGGATTATGAGAAACAGATTTTTGATTTATTGCTATAGCAGGAGATAAACCTTCAATATATTCAACTTTAGGTTTTTGCATTAATTCTAAAAATTGTCGAGCGTACGCAGATAGACTTTCAACGTATCTTCTTTGGCCTTCTGCATAAATTGTATCAAAAGCTAAAGAGGATTTACCACTTCCAGAGACGCCAGTAAAAACTATTAATTTATTTTTAGGTAGGTTCAAATTAATATTTTTTAAATTATTTTCGCAGGCACCTATAATTTTTAAATAATTTGAATTAATATTAGTCATAATGTTACCTTTATATATATTTATTTATATAAAGCAGTTGTATAATCTTTACGAGTTTTGTGTTACAAAATAATTATAATTTATAATGAAAGGGTCATTTATGTCAGGAAGTGTAAATAAAGTAATATTAATTGGAAATGTAGGACAAGATCCTGAAATTAGATCTTTTCAAAGTGGTGGTAAAGTTTGTAATTTATCAATTGCCACTAGTGAAAGGTGGAAAGATAGAGAAAGTAATGAACAAAAAGAAAGAACTCAATGGCATAGAGTTGTAGTTTTTAATGAAAATTTAATAAATTTAATTGAAATGTATGTAAAAAAAGGTTCTAAATTATTCATAGAAGGACAATTAGAAACTAGAAAATGGACTGATGCATCAGGCCAAGAAAAATATTCTACAGAAGTTGTTTTAAGAAACTTTAAGGGAGAGTTAACATTTTTGGATTCTAGGGCTAATAATAATGAAAATAGTTCTTTTCAACCAAGTAACAAATCAAAAGAAACTGAAAATACTGAATTAAATCAAAAGGTTAATGCGCCTTCAGGGATAGATTCAGATATAGATGATGATATTCCTTTCTAGAATCAAAATGTTGTCTATAGCTTGCTCTTGCATACTAAATATAGTATAAATAATTATTATTTTACGTATTAAGGATTATAATTTTGGCAGGACCTGGAGATTCAGATATTCCTGAAGAGGGCAAGGGTGATGATTCAGTTCAACCTTCTTATGAAGAAGGTGTATTACCAGTAACAATTTCAGATGAAATGCGTAAATCATATTTAGAATACGCTATGAGTGTAATAGTTAGTAGAGCTTTACCTGATGTTAGAGATGGCCTTAAACCGGTTCATAGAAGAATACTTTATGCTATGAAAGAAGGTGGTTATCATTGGAATAGGCCGTATAGAAAATCAGCCAGAGTAGTAGGGGATGTTATGGGTAAATACCACCCTCATGGAGATAATGCTATATATGATTCAATGGTAAGAATGGCCCAAACTTTTTCTATGAGTTTAAAGTTACTTGATGGGCAGGGAAATTTTGGCTCAATGGATGGTGACCCACCTGCTGCTATGCGTTATACAGAAGTTAGGATGGATCAATCTTCAACTATGTTAATAGATGACATAGATAAAAATACTATAGATTATCAAGAAAATTATGATAACTCGACAAAAGAGCCGACGGTCCTTCCCGCAAAATATCCAAATTTATTAGTTAATGGTGCAGGCGGTATTGCAGTTGGAATGGCTACAAATATTCCTCCTCATAATTTGGGTGAAATAATTGATGGTTGCTTAGCCATTATAGCAGATCCAAGCATAAATTCAGAAGATCTATTAGAGATTATTCCTGGTCCAGATTTTCCAACTGGGGCACAAATTATTGGTAAGTCTGGTATTAGGTCTGCATTTGAAACAGGAAGAGGTTCAATTGTAATGCGTGGTAAGACTTTTATAGAAAATGTTAGAAAAGATAGAGAAGCTATAATTGTATCTGAGGTTCCTTACCAAGTTAATAAAGCCAGAATGATAGAGCAAATTGCTGATGCTGTTAAAAACAAACACATAGAAGGCATATCAGATCTACGTGATGAATCTGATAGAGTAGGAGTAAGGGTAGTAATTGAATTAAAAAGAGATGCAACTGCAGAAGTTGTTTTAAATCAAATCTACAAGCATTCCCCTTTGCAAACATATTTTGGTGTAAATATGCTGGCTTTAAATGGAGGAAGGCCAGAACAGCTTAGTACTAGACAAGTATTAGATTTGTTCTTAGTTTTTAGAGAAGAAGTTATTACTAGAAGAACGTTATTTGAGTTAGAAAAAGCTAGAGACAGAGCTAATACACTAGTAGGCTTAGCTTTAGCAGTTGCAAATATAGATGAAGTTATTAAATTAATAAAGTCTTCAAAAGATTCTGAGGAAGCTAAAACATTACTTTTAGAAAAAGAATGGCAAGCAACAGATATTGCAGATTTAATTCATTTAATCGGTGACCCAAATGATAAATCTGATGAAAATGGATTATACAAGTTATCAATTAACCAAGCAAAAGCTATTCTTGAATTGAGGCTTCAAAGATTAACGGGACTTGAACGTGAAAAAATAGTAGATGAGTTAAAAGAAATAGTTACAAGTATTGTTGAATATTTAGCAATTCTTAGGTCAAGAAGTAAATTGATGGCTATAATGAAAGATGAATTTACCCAAATTAAAGAACAATTTGCTGTACCTAGAAGAACAGAAATTTTAGATATTGAAATTAATCAAGATGTAGAATCTTTAATTGAACGTGAAGATATGGTTGTTACTCTGACAAATAGTGGATATATAAAACGTACTACTTTAAGCACTTATAGAGCGCAAAAGAGGGGTGGAAAGGGTAGAGCGGCAATGTCTATAAAAGATGAAGATTTTATTAGACAAGTTTTTGTATTAAATACACATGACCCTGTTCTATTTTTTACTAATACTGGAATAGTTTATGAGCTTAAAGTATATAAACTTCCACTAGGCAATCCACAAGCAAAAGGTAGACCAATAATTAACCTATTACCTTTAAGTGAAGGCGAAAAGGTTACAACTATGATGCCTTTACCAGAAAATGAAGATAACCCTCCAGATTTAATGTTTGCTACAAGATCAGGTAATGTTAGGAGAAACCCATTATCAGATTTTTCTAATGTTAAGGCGAATGGAAAAATTGCAATGAAGCTTGTTGAAGGAGATTCATTAATAGGAGTGGTACCATGTAAAAAAAGTGATGATATAATGTTATCTGCGTCGTTAGGAAAATGTATGAGATTTAGATCAAATGATGTTCGCCTATTTAAGGGTAGAGGTTCAATTGGAGTAAGAGGAATAAGATTAAAGCCTGAAGACCATGTAATATCAATTTCAGTGTTAAAGCACATAGAGGAAGATACTGATGTTAAAGTATTGTATTTAAAAGCAGCTTCAGCCCAAAGACGAGGTGAAACCCAAGATTATATTAAAGAAGAAAAATTTGATTCAATGCATATTAATGATCAGTTTATATTAACTATATCAGAAAATGGATATGGAAAAAGAACATCTGCATATGAATATAGAATAACCAATAGAGGGGGGCAAGGAATTATAAATATTGAAACCTCTGAAAGAAATGGTCCTGTGATTGCTTCATTTCCAGTTCTAGATAGTGATGATGTTATGTTGGTTACAAATGAAGGTAGAATTATTAGATCTCCAGTAAATGATATAAGAATAGCTTCTCGCAACACCCAAGGTGTTACTTTATTTTCTATTGATAAGGGCGAAAAAGTAGTTTCCGTTACAGCTATTCCTGCGGTTGAAGAAGATGAAGAAGGAGATAATGATGAAGCTTTAGAAATAAATAGCTCTAATCAAAGTTTAATAGAAAAGGAAGTTACTGAAGATGAGTAAACGTATAGGTTTATATCCAGGTTCATTTGATCCTATTACTAATGGACATATAGATATAATTAAAAGGTCTATTAAAGTTGTAGATAAATTAGTTATTGGAATTGCTGTTAATGTCGGTAAAACTGGTCTTTTTAGCTTAAAAGAAAGAGAGAATTTGGTTTTATCAGATATTAAAAACCTTGGTTTAGAAAAATTTGTTGAAGTTAAATCATTTGAAGGTTTACTTGTAAATTATGCAAAACAAATAGACTCAAAAATAATCATTAGGGGATTAAGAGCTGTCACTGATTTTGAGTATGAGTTTCAGATGACAGGGATGAATTCTAGGTTAGATTCAAATATAGAAACTGTTTTTTTAATGGCGAGTGAAAACCAACAGTTTATTTCTTCAAGACTAGTAAAGGAAATATTTAGTTTTGGTGGAGATATTTCTAGCTTTGTTTCATCTAATGTGCTTAAAGAAATGAAATTACAAAAATTAAATAACAAATAAGGTATAGATATGTTTTTAAAATTAAAAAATTTTTATAAGGTTATATTTTTAATATTTACTATGATTGGATACACTATGACTACAGAAGCAAATGATAATACTTTACTTTTAGAATTAAAAGATGGAATTGTAACTATTGAAATGAAACCAGAAGTTGCCCCTAACCATGTTGCTAGAATAAAAGAACTTGTTAATGATGGTTTTTATGATGGGTTAAAGTTTCATAGAGTAATAGCTGGTTTTATGGCCCAAACTGGAGACCCTTTAGGTAATGGTACAGGTGGTTCAGGAAAAAATTTAAAAGCTGAATTTAACAATGAAAGACATATTAGAGGCACTCTATCTATGGCTAGAGCGCAAAATCCTGATAGTGCAGATAGTCAATTTTTTATATGCTTAGATGATGCACCTCATTTAAACGGGCAATATACTGTTTGGGGTCAAGTAACTGATGGTATGGAGTACGTGGATAATATAAAAAAAGGTGAGGGTAACAATGGTTCAATTATAGGAGAGCCTGATGTTATTATTTCCATAAAAATTAAAAGTAATTAAATAAGTTTTATAAAATTGGATATTGATGCCTTTGATTTTAAATTACCAAAGCATTTGATAGCTCAAAAATCAGTTTATCCCGCAGATAAATCTAGAATGCTTTTTATTTCAGATAATGTAATAGAAGATTATATTACGTTGGATTTAACTAAGTTATTAAACCCTGGTGATTTGATTGTAGTCAATAATACTAAAGTTATAAACTCACGAGTTATAGGACTTTTAAATTTAAAAGCCTTATCTATTACTATGTTAGATGAAAGCAGCGAGGGCATATGGAAAGCCTTGGTAAAAGGATCTAAAAAATTAAAAATAGGAGATGAAGTAAAACTGCCTAATACTTTATATATAAATGTAAAAAAAAAAGGTGAAAGAGGGTTAGTATATTTTGAAGTTCACATGAGTAAAGTTGAATTTATTGAATATTTAAATATAAATGGTGAATTACCTTTGCCATCTTATATCAAGGTTAATGATAAAAACCTTTCAGAAATAAATTATCAAACTTTATTTGCCAAGAATTATGGTGCAGTAGCAGCACCAACAGCAGGACTTCATTTTACAGAAAATTTGAAAAACAATTTGTGCAATAGAAATATAGATATTGTTGAAATAACATTACATGTAGGTTCAGGAACATTTTTACCTATTGAAGTTAATGATATATCTAAACATATTATGCATAATGAGTTTTATGAAATAGATAAGTACACAGCGGATAAGATAAATAAAACAAAAGCAGCAGGAGGAAAAATTATTGCTGTAGGTACTACTGTACTAAGAGCATTAGAATCCTCAATGAAAGGTGATAATATAAAACCCTATTCTGGAAATACTAATATATTTATATCCCCTGACTATAAAGTGAGATCTACTGATTATTTATTAACAAATTTTCATTTACCTAAATCAACTTTATTTATATTAGCTTGTGCTTATGCTGGAACAGAAATAATGCATAAAGCATATAAGCATGCTATTGAGAAGAATTATAGATTTTACTCTCTCGGTGATGCATGTTTAATTAAAAAGGCTAATTTATAA
>JAQWRB010000038.1 GCA_029243935.1 Alphaproteobacteria bacterium | reverse complement strand
TTAGTATTCAAAGGCACAACAGATGGTATGAAAAAAGAAGAACCTAAAAAAGATTAATTAGGGGGTCGTAGCTCAGTTGGTTAGAGTGCCTGCCTGTCACGCAGGATGTCGAGGGTTCGAGTCCCTTCGATCCCGCCACATATAAATAGTAGTATTATGGCAGATTCACCTAAAGAAGCAGAAGCATCCCAGGCATTATTTTGTTCTATTGCAGATTATGTGGGTAAAAAAGAGATAGATAACGTCTTTAATTTAAAAGAATATAAAACTTATTATCTATTTGAAAAAGCAAATAAAGATTTAATAAGAACTGGTTACAAAAAACTTGATACTCCTGGAATTAGTTTACCACAAATAGAAAAATTTTTAACAGATAAACCAGATTGGTACGAATCATCTGTTTTAACTGCTGTCAAAGTAATTAAAGATTTAACTAATATTGATAGTGATTTTGAAAGATTAACAAAACCAGGTTGGCAAAATATTTTTTATGTTAGAGGTGCAAAAGCAGATAAAAGTCGTGCTGCTAATACTATGGAAAATATAGAAGCATTATTTAAAATTGCTAATAAAAACAATCAACAATTTGGTGACGTTAATAAATGGAGTCCTGCAGATATATATTTTGTTTCAGATAAAGCAGATGATGTTATTAAAGAAGAAGTAAAATCTTTAAGTAAAAAGGCACCTAAAGGAACAGGAAAAATTTCAGATAGTTATGATTTTGTTAATTTAAATAAAACTGTAAATGGTTTAGTTGATAGTGGTGATCTATTACCTTTATCACTAAAAAAAGTATTAAAGACAGCAAACCTATACAAATATAATTTTGATAGAAAAAAAGATGAAAAAGAACTAGCAAATATTAAATATTTTGGAGTTAGTGATTGGAGTAAATTATACACAATAAAAAAACCAGTCACAAGAGATATTAAAATTTATTTTAGTAGTGATAAAAAAGAAAAAATTAAAATTAGACACGACCCTTCTAGTGATAACTTTGGTGTCAATAAAGCGATTAAGGCTGAAATAGAAGTTAGTGGTGCAGGTGGTCGTGGAGGATCTGCTGTTGGTATTCCTATTATAACAAGAATTATTGAAAGAGTTGATAAGAAGTTAGCAAATGATGTTAGAGCTGCATTTAATAAAGGCATAAGAGAATATGAAACAGAATTGTTTAAGTTAAATACTAGATATGGTGTTAAAAAAGGTGACAATAAAAGTAAATTAAAAAATGCAGGTAAAGATATATACGACAATTACAAAGCAGAAAGAGCACATTTGAGTGGTTTATTCATAAGTAATAATCTTATGAAAACAATATACACTTGGTTTAAAGGTAATGAGGGAAAAATAGAAGAATTAAATGCTAAAGTTCTTCAAAAATTTATAGAATATACATCTAGTAGATCGCCTCAATCTGGTATGTTTGTTATTGCTAAGTAATATCACTTGACAGCCTGTCTAAAGTGTGATATAATATAAATAATCATATAATATTAAATGGAGAAAGTGCATAATGCAAGGGTTTAAACAAGTCTTAAATGAAGACAGAAATACACACCTTGAACATTTAGAAGACGAAATTAT
>JAQWRB010000030.1 GCA_029243935.1 Alphaproteobacteria bacterium | reverse complement strand
CACAAAAAGTTTATCAGACGCTAATTTAGTTGCTCCATATAAGTTAATCGGATTACTAGCCTTTTCTGTGGAAAGAGCTACTACTTTTTTTATTCCTTTGTCAATACATGCATCTATAACATTCATAGCTCCGTTTACATTAGTCTTAATACACTCAAAAGGGTTGTATTCAGCTGTAGGGACAATCTTAGTGGCTGCTGCGTGAACAACATAGTCAACACCATCTAATGATCTTGAAAGTCGATCTCTATCTCTGACATCACCAATGATAAATTTAACTCTAGGATCATTTTTAAAATTTTCTGCCAAGGTCCATTGTTTCATCTCATCTCTGGAATATATTATGATCTCTTTAGGGTTATACTTTTCTAAAGTCATTGGTATAAATGTCTTACCAAATGAGCCTGTTCCTCCTGTAATTAAAATTCTACTATTTTTAAGCATTTTTTTTGTATTTATTTTTGATTAAAATTTATGATTTCATTTATTATAATTTTAGCACCATAATTAGAGACATGATCATCATCAAAATAAAGTAATTTACCATTAATTGAAGTTTCACACCTGTCGGGTGTTATTATGTTACAAAATAATTTTGACGGATCTATTTTTATGAAATTATCATATTGTAATAATTTATCGAAAACGTTGATAACTGGCTTTGATCTTTTGATATAGGGTTTATAACTTATAGAAAAATTTCCTTGATCTCTAATATCAAGTTTATAAGATTGTCTTGGTACATCCCAACCAATTTCAGGAACTGGATAAACAAAATATACATTTTTCCCATTGATCAATAATTCTTCAATAGACTTTTTATAAGCAATTAAAACTTTATTAAATCTTTGTTTTTCATTTTCTATAATTTCATCATAATAAAAAGTATCCTCTAAGTCAGATTCTTTTCCACCTTCTTCATTATCATAACCCGTATCATATAAATACCTCACATACCTAGCTGAAACAACAATATTTTTAATTTCATCATTTAAAATTACATCTCTAATTTGTAGATTTAACTCGTTACAAGCTTCAGGATTGGTTGTGGTTTTTTTCAACCCTATTGTATAAGCACATCCCCCTTGTGTGAGTTGAACACCAGACTCATTTAATGATTCTAGAGATCTACCTAGTTCTGATGATAAAGAACCAGCATGACTATCCCCAATAATTGCCCAATTTGGAGATATCTTTCTATCACCAATTAAACATCTACTTTTTGGAGATTTTGCATGGCAGCCATATGCATCTTCCATTCCTTCACTTTTAACTAAATTGACTTCATTGTCTAAATCAACATTATGCTTATGGTGATAATATCCGGAAAGTCCAATGGTTAGAAATACTAAAGAAAAAAAAGAAAAAAAACTGAATATATTTTTTCTTTTAAATTTAGATCTATTTCTAAATGGTTGTTCAATAAATTTATATGTAAAATATGATAATAAAATTGAAACTAAAATTAAAATTATGTAATTAAGACTTGTTAAATCATATATTATATATAGTCTAGAAAACACAAAAATTGGATAATGCCATAAATATAAAGAGTATGAAATTAATCCAACGAAAACCATTGGCCTATTAGAAAGAATTAGACCAGAAAAACCACTATTGTTAGCAAAAATAATAATTAACACAGTTCCCAAAACTGGAATTATTGTTAATAAACTTGGATGTGGTGTAAAAGAATTAAATGTTACAATTGAATAAATAATTAATATCAAACCAATAAAAACAAATGTATCGTTAATAAACTTTGAAAAATAAGACTTAATATGATCTATGTTATAATACGCTATTATTCCACCAGCTAAAAGCTCCCAATATCTAGAAGGTAATAAATAGAAATTAGCATTAGGATCTACATTTAAAAAATATAAACATAGAAGTATTGAAATCAACATCAATATCCCTAAATATATTTTTTTGAATTTTAGATTAGAAATAATTATTAAAAGTATAGGGTGAAATAAATAAAATTGCTCTTCA
>JAQWRB010000028.1 GCA_029243935.1 Alphaproteobacteria bacterium | reverse complement strand
AGCTCCAGACAAGATTGCTCCAACGGCGAATGCTAATGCTACTTTAATACCTAATAAAAAAGCTAATAATGCAAATATTACAATACCTACTATAAAAATAGTTCGGTATTGACGATTTAAATAAGCATATGCACCAGCTTGAATAGCACCTGAAATTTCTTGCATTTTTTCAGTGCCCGCATCTGAAGATATTACTGATTTAGCAGTAATTAATCCATAAACTAAAGCTATTGCTCCACAAGCAATAGCAAAATATAAAACTTCAATCATGATAATTAATCCCATTATTTTTGTAAAATTTACTAATTTATAAAAATTCTGGGTAACATGCCAGAGGTAAGCATATAGTGCAACATTCAATTAAAAAAATTTAATTTAAAAATGCTTATATCCCATAAAAGTATCATTAGGATTTAATAACTGATTATCAATTGAGTATAGATTTAGACTATCTCCTTCTATAATTTTTCCAATTATATGTGAGTTATTATCAAGATTTTTTATATCTTTAGGGTTAATAGTATATAATAATTCATAATCATCCCCTCCAGTAATTAAATCAATATGACTAAAAACATTAGAATCAATATAATTTTGAGCACCTTTCGAAATAGGGATATCTTTTATAAAAATTTCAGCACCTACATTACTATTTTTACAAATATGTCCTAAATCTGCTAGTAAACCATCAGAAATATCAATTAAGGATGTAGCATAATTAATAATTATTTTTCCAATATCTATTCTGGGGTTAGGTATTAGAAATTTATTAATTAATGTTTTATCTTCATTAAAACTAGCATTATTATTTTGAAGCAATTTAAGTCCAATAAATGAGTCTCCTATTGCGCCTGAAACAACAATTAAATCACCTTTTTTTGCACCTTTTCTTCCTAATGTACTTGAACCTTTATCTCCTAGAACTGTAACAGTAAAAATAGGTAACCCTTGATATGATGCTATATCTCCCCCAGCTAAAAATATATCATATTCTATTAAAGCCTTTCTATATCCATCAGCAATTTTATCAAAACTTTTACTATTAAAAGTATTAGGAATATTTATTGCTGTAAAAACACATAATGGTGTAGAACCAAAAGTTGCTAAATCGGAAAGTGCTCTTAATATAGCTCTTCTTGCTTGAACTGACAAATCTGTTCCTAACGGAACATGAACTCCTTCAATAGATGAATCTACACTAATTACTAAATTATTAATATTTGGAAACAATGCACAATCATCAGATAGTCCTCTTGCTTCCTTTCTTCCAAAAGAGAGTGGCCGAAGTTTATTTTTTATAAAACTAAACTCGTTTTCCATATAATTAACACCTTAAATTACATAAAAATTAATTTTTATTTCTATATTTATGTGAAACTTTATCTAAAACTCCATTAACAAAATTAACTTCCGGTTTATTAAAAAAACTTGAAGCAATATTAGTATATTCATTTATTACAACTTTTGAGGGTATATATGAATAATTCTTAAATTCTATATAAGCACAGCGCAATATATTAGTAATTGTAGGATCCATTCTTTCCAAAGACCAGTCACTTTCTAAGAAGTTTGATAACGAAGCATCTATTATACTTCTATTATTAAAGACGTCATTAACTAATATTAAAAACCAATTTTTATCTATTTTTAAATTCTTAAACTCTTCCATATTGCTATTTATATTTTCAATAGTCTGATATATTTCAGAGACATCCATATCATTTATAGAATTTAATTCTTCTAATTTCATTTTTTTATTAAAATCAAACTGAAAAAGTGTTTGAACTGCTGCTAATCTAGATAATGATTTATTAGATGATATATTCATCTATCTAAAACTTTAAACACTTCTATCATTCTAATACATGCTAAACAAGCAGCTTTGCCTTTATTTAATCCATCGGGACTAGATCTAACTATAGCTTGATCTAAACTTTCACAAGTTAAAATACCATAACCAAGTGGTACACCTTCTAAAGATAAATTCATAAGCGCTCTGGCAGATTCGCTACAAACATAGTCATAATGTGAAGTTTCTCCTCTTATTACACAACCTAAAGCTACATAACCTAAATATACATTTGACTTTGAAGCATATGATATTAGTGCAGGAACTTCAAAAGCTCCAGGTACATCAATAATATCATAACTCAACCCATGATCTTTAATAGTTTTAATACATTCTTTTTCTAGAGAAGCTGAAATATCAGAATAAAACCTAGATGTAACAATTAAAATTTTGTTATTTTTTATGTTCATTTTACTGTCAAATTTCTTTGTGTAATGACTTTAATATCAAAACCTTCAAGACCCACTAATTCTCTTTTAGATTTGCTTAATAAAACCATTTCTTTCACCGCTTGATCTCTAATTATCTGAGCACCTATTCCATTTTCTCTAATTTTATCTTCTTCATTCCAAGCATCATTTCCATCTATATATTTGGATAATGCATGAGAAGAATCATCATAATTTATAACAACAATTAATCCCGAGCCTTGTTCATTAATTTCCGCCATAGATTCATCAAGTGATATAAAACTTTTATCTCCAATAACTCCATTAAAAGCATCGCTAATAAAATTAGAAACATGAACTCTAACTAAAGCCGGAGAACCTTTAATTAAATTACCTTTAACTAAAGCTAGATGCTCTGGACCATTTTGATTAACAGTATTTTCATATGAAAATATTTTCCACTTCCCATATTTCTTTGTATTGATTATATTACTATTTTTTCTCTTAATAATTGGATCATTATTAACTCTATAACGTATTAAATCGGAAATGGATCCAATCTTTAGATGATGTTTTTTACAAAAAGGTATTAAATCTTTTAACCTTGCCATAGTTCCATCATCTTTCATTATTTCACAAATTACTGCAGCAGGATTTAAACCGGCTATTCGTGAAATATCTACAGCTGCTTCTGTATGACCAGCCCTCACTAAAACGCCACCATCACGAGCCATTAAGGGAAAGACATGACCTGGTGTTCTAATATCTAAAGAACTTGAACTCTTATCAATAGCCACTTGAATAGTCTTGGCTCTGTCTGCAGCAGAAATACCAGTAGTAACGTCCTTAGTAGATTCTATTGATACAGTAAAAGCTGTATCAAGCTTTCCAGTATTTCTCTTAGTCATTGGTGTTAATTCTAATTCTTCTATTCTATTTTTTGTCATTGATAAACAAATAAGACCTCTTCCATATGTAGCCATAAAATTTATAGCATCAGGAGTTGCCATTTGTGCAGGAATAATTAAATCTCCTTCATTTTCTCTATCTTCGTTATCAACCAGAACATACATTCTACCATTTCTAGCTTCATCTACTATTTCTTCAATAGATGATAAAAAGTTGTTTAATTTATTATTTTTGCTCATTTTATTTCTCTTTTAAATAATATTTTGCAGCATTTACAGAATAGCGCGCAATAGTATCAATTTCTATATTAACTATTTCATTTAATTTTAACTGTCCTAACGTAGTATTTTTAAAAGTATGTGATATTACATTTACAGTAAATATACTTTTATTAATTTCATTTATAGTTAATGAAACTCCATCTATTGATATAGATCCTTTCTTTGCAATATATACTTGTATATCTTTAGGGACTTTAAAATCATATTTTACTGAACCTTTAATATGTTTTTTGGTTTTTAGTTCAGCAGTACTATCTACATGACCACTTACAAGATGTCCACCTATTTGATCTCCCAACAATAATGATTTCTCTAAATTAATTTTTGTTCCTTTTTTCCAGAATTTAGCAGCCGTTACAAAGAGTGTTTCTTTAGATAGTTCAACACTGAAAATATTTTTTTCAATACTTAATACAGTGAGACATATACCTCCACAACAAATAGAATCACCTATATCAATTTTATTTAGTTTTAGATTTGTTTTTATAGTTATATTAAGATCACCATTACTAGAATTTACATCAGTAATTTCACCTATATCTCTAATAATTCCAGTAAACATAATATACTCCCAATCAACATAAAATTATATGTCAACTAACTAGACTCCATTCTTCTAATACATCACCATCTAAAATCCTAGTTTTAAGTAAATTATAACGTTTAGCTAAATCTAGATTGTGAATATTATATGAAGCAATACCTGAAAGACCATCACCACCTATAAAAATACCACTTCTATATAAAAACACTTTATCTATCAAATTATTTGCCATTAATGATGCAGATATTTCACTTCCACCTTCCACTAAAACTCTATTAAAGCCTTTATTAGACAAATCTGTTAAACCTTCTATTAAATTTAACTTATTATTATTTTTATATAATTCTACAATCTTAACACCCATGTTTATTAATATTTTTTTCTTTGGAGACGTAATATTTTTTTTAGTCCAAATTATAGTTGGTATCCTATTAATGTTATTTAAAACATTTGATTTAATAGGAATTGATAAAGAGCTATCTACTATTACTCTAACTGGAGAATGTTTTTCTAAACCTTTAATCCTGCAGTCAAGTCTTGGATTGTCCTTCAAAACAGTGTTTATACCTACTAATATAACGTCATGATTTGCCCTTAAACTATGTCCGTGTAATCTAGCTAACTCTCCTGTTATCCATTTACTCTTTCCCGTAAATGTTGAAATTTTACCATCTAGACTACTCGCTATTTTTAAACTTACAAATGGGCGATTATATTTTATTCTAAATAAAAATCCAGAATTTATATCTAAAGATTCTTTTTCTAACACTCCGAGAGTAACCTTTACTCCTGAATCTTCTAACAACTTTACACCTTTACCATTAGTCCTTTTATCTGGATCTAAAATAGGAATAACTACATGCTTTATTCCAGCATTAATTAATAGTTCTGCACAAGATGGAGAAGTGTTTTTATGAGCACATGGCTCTAAAGTTACTATAGCTGTTCCGCCTTTAGCGCTTGCAGTTAAAGAATTCAATGCATTCATTTCTGCATGAGGGCTACCTTTATCTGATGTTCGCCCTAAACCAATTAAATTATTTGAATTGTCAAGTATTACGCACCCAACGCTTGGATTAGGGTAACAAACTCCTAGGCCTTGTTTAGCAAGAGATAATGCACTTCTCATAGCTACTTCTAATTGCATACCTCTTCATTCCTTTATAATTATTTTTTCTTTTTTGAAGTGTCTTCGCTTAGTCCTCCAATAAATTTTTCAAAATCCCGAGCTTCTCTGAAATTTCTATACACACTTGCAAACCTTACATAGGCAACTTGATCAATTTCAGACAGAGTATCCATTACAAGTTCACCAATTTCACTACTTTCTATTTCACTATCTCCAGAGGATTCAAGTCTACGAACTAAACCTGTAATCATTTTTTAAATTCTTTCATCTTCAAATGGTCTTTTACGAAAAGAAACCATTATTGAACGAGCTAGTTTATCTCTATCAAACTCTACTTTTTTACCATCCCTTTTTTTTACCATTAAATCTCGCAGCTGGACTCTTTCAAAAGTAGTGAAACGAGCTGCACATTGTATACAAGATCTTCTTCTTCTAATTACTGAATTATCTTCTGTGGGACGAGAATCTTTTACTTGAGTATCTTCATCATTACAATAAGGACATCGCATATTACTTTCCTTTAATAATTTTAGATCATTCTACTTGTAACTCATAGAAGAATAAAGAGGAAAATCTTTACACATACTAATTACTTCTTTTTTAACTTCAGCTTCAATAGCACTTAAATTCTCTATATCCTTAGAAATACCATTTAAAATTCTACCAATTAATTTACCAATTTTTAACATTTCTTTCTCTTTAAAACCTCTAGATGTAACTGCAGGTGTTCCTATTCTTAAGCCAGAAGTAATGAAAGGTTTTTCTTCATCAAATGGAACAGCATTTTTATTACAAGTTATTCCAGCCCTATCTAGACTAGCTTCTGCTATATTTCCAGTAAGTTTTACGGGTCTCAAATCACATAAAATTACATGACTATCTGTACCACCAGAAACAATATTAACGCCTTGTTTTTTTAATTCAGTTGCCAAAACTTTTGCATTCAAAATAATTTGTTTAATATAATCTTTAAACTCCGGCTTTAATGCTTCTCCAAATGCAGCTGCTTTAGCGGCAATAACGTGCATTAATGGTCCTCCTTGTATACCTGGAAATATAGCTTTATCAAACAATTTTCCTAACCCCTCATCATTAGATAATATCATTCCACCCCTAGGTCCACGTAATGTTTTATGTGTAGTTGTAGTTGCAACATGGGCAAATTCAATTGGGTTGGGATATTCATCTGCGGCTATTAACCCAGCATAATGTGCAATATCTGCTAAAAAATAAGTGCCCACTTTATCTGCAATATTTCTTATTTTTTTAAAATCGATATGTCTAGAATAAGCAGAAGCCCCTGCAATTATTAATTTTGGTTTATGGTGTATTGCTAAAGCTTCTAGTTCATCATAATCTATAAGGCCATCGTCTCTATTAACTCCATATTCAATAGAATTAAACCATTTACCAGACTGATTCGGCTTTGCTCCATGAGTTAAATGTCCTCCAGATGCGAGTGACATTCCTAAAATGGTGTCTCCAGGTTTAAGTAATGCCATAAACACCGCCTGGTTTGCTTGAGAACCAGAGTTTGGTTGAACATTAGCCCATTGACAAGAAAATAACTTACATGCTCTTTCTATGGCAAGTTCTTCTACCTTATCAACAAATTCACACCCTCCATAATATCTTTTTCCAGGATATCCTTCCGCATATTTGTTTGTTAAGACAGAACCCTGTATATCCAATACTACCTGACTAACAAAATTTTCTGAGGCTATTAATTCTATAGAGTTTTGTTGTCTATTTAATTCATTTTGCATTGCAATTAATAGTTCTTCATCCTTACAACTCTTAATACCATTATTTAGTTCTGATGAAGTATTAATTTTATTCATCTATTATTCCTTCATATGAATTAATTAAGCTTATCTACTCGTCTTTTATGTCTTCCACCTTCAAAACCTTCATTAGCAAAAACATCCACTATACTTATAGCGTCATTTATATTAATAAACCTTCCACCAAAAACAATAACATTAGCGTCATTATGATTTCTGGCTAATTTTGCTATTTCTATATTATGGCATAGTGCTGCTCTTACTCCAGATATTCTATTTAATGCAATACTAATTCCTATTCCACTTCCACATACCGCTATACCAAGAGTATTATTATTACTTATAATAAAATCTCCTAAAACCTTTCCATAATCGGGATAATCAACTGAATCAGTATTAAAAGCGCCTAAATCTCTAACCTCAAAATTATTATTTTCTAAATAAATCTTAATTTGCTGTTTTAAATTAAAACCAGCATGATCAGATGCTAATACAAATGAATTATATTTATCTAACAATAAAAATTTCCTCTATAAATTTTACAAAATTAATATATCAAAAATATCTATACATATAGCTTAAAAATAATAATTTAGTAGCTATTTAATCAGTTCTTTTAATTTTTCCGCTAGCTAAATCAGACATATATGTATTTATTTCTTTTTTAACTACTCCTGCTAAAAAATATACTCCTACTAAATTAGCAACAGACATCAAAAATATCATAGAATCAGATAAATCTAAAACAGAACCTAAACTAATAGATGATCCAATTATACAAAAAATACAGAATATGAATTTAAAAATATTTTCAGATAAATTCGAATAACCAAATAAATAACACCAGGATTTTAAACCATAATATGACCAAGCTATCATTGTTGAAAAAGCAAACAAAATTGCAGCAAGAGCCAGAATATAAGGAAACCAAGGAATAGTTTTAGCAAAAGCCGCAGATGTCAAAGCTATGCCTGCTAAATCTCCTCTTTCATCATACATTCCAGTAAGAACAATAACTAGGGCAGTAATTGTGCATATAATAATTGTATCTATGAAAGGCTCAAGTATAGATACTAAGCCTTCAGTTACTGGAATATCTGTTTTAACAGCAGCATGTGCAATTGGTGCAGAGCCCAACCCAGCCTCATTTGAAAAAGCTGCCCTTTGAAAACCAATAATTAATGCTCCCAAGGCTCCTCCTGCTGCAGCTGTAGGAGAAAATGCTTCAGAAATTATTCTCAAGATAGCTTCTGGCACTCCACTTATATTTAATAAAATAATTATTACTCCTGCAGCCAAATAGATTAATGCCATTAAAGGCACTAATCTAGAGGTAACTTTAGCTATAGACTTGATACCTCCAATTATTACAAAACCAAGTATTACAGCTATAATTAATCCAAATAACCACCCTTTATCAGCAAAGAAAGATGCTTCTCCACCTGTTACAGAAACAAATTGTTGAAAAGATTGATTAGCTTGAAACATATTGCCGCCTCCAAGTGCTCCGCCTATACAGCAAATTGAAAAAAATATGGCAAGAAATTTACCAAGACCCGCTTTTCCTTTTTCTGCTAACCCTCTAGATAAGTAATGCATAGGACCACCAGAAACAGTACCATCTGAATTAATAATTCTATATTTAACACCAAGTGTGCATTCACAAAACTTAAGAGACATTCCTAGAAATCCAGCCAGAATCATCCAAAAGGTTGCGCCTGGCCCTCCAACAGAAACTGCAACAGCTACACCAGCTATATTACCTAATCCTACAGTACCTGACAAGGCCGTTGATAGTGCCTGAAAGTGAGAAACTTCTCCTTTAGCTTTCGGTTTGTCATATCTTCCACGAACCAAATCTAAAGCATGAGAAAACATTCTTAGGTTAATAAAGTTAAAGTAGAATGTACAAAATATAGCTCCAGCAATTAACCATAAAACAATTATTTTTATATCTGCGCCTGCTACACTAAAAGAATAGAATACAGTTCCAGCTATTTTATTAGATATAGGAGATAACCATCCATTTATTATGGCATCAATGCCATTAGCGAAGGCAGTTTTTGATGAAAAACATAAGCCTACCAAAAATAAAAATTTATAAAATACTCTCATTATCATTACCTCCTAAATTAATATACTTAAAACATATGAAATTATTATTACTTAAGTAAAGTTAAAAAATTAACTAATTATAGAGATATTTAACTCTTTCCATACTTTCTTTAATGAATCCACCAAGTAATCTATCATTTTTTCATCATGGAGTGGGCTTGGAGTAATTCTTAATCTTTCCTTACCTTTAGAAACTGTTGGATAATTTATAGGTTGAACATAAATAGAAAAATTTGCAAGAAGCATATCAGATGCTTTTTTACAAAGTTTGGGGTCCCCCACCAAGATTGGCACTATATGACTTTCTGATGGCATAACTATAATACCCGTTTGTCTTAGTTTTTCTTTAAGGCTTTTTGCTCTTTCCTGATGAATAGTTCTTTCTACACAAGATGTTTTTAAGTGTTTTACAGAGGCCAATGCTCCAGCTGCAATTGCTGGTGGTAAAGAAGTAGTAAAGATAAAACTTGAAGCAAAAGATCTAATAACGTCTATAATATTTTTATTGGATGCTATATATCCTCCCATTGTTCCATAAGCTTTTGCAAGCGTTCCTTCAATTATATCTAACTCATCCATTAATCCTTCA
>JAQWRB010000014.1 GCA_029243935.1 Alphaproteobacteria bacterium | reverse complement strand
TCACCATGACTCATCCATACCTGATATTCCTTACCTTCTTTCCATACATTATTAGTTAAAGAACAAGATTTAAGCATTATAATTTTAGCTCTACCAAATTCACTTGTTTCTGAAGATACAACTTCCCCACCTAATTGCTTAACCATTACTTGTTGCCCATAACAAATACCTAAGATAGGCACCTCTAAATTAATTATTTTTTCAGATATCCTAGGTGTTTTAATTCCAATAACAGAAGAGGGGCCTCCAGATAAAATAATTGCTTTAGGTTCGTTATTTATTAAATATGCATCTACTTTATCATATGGAATAATTTGGCAAAAAACTGCTTCTTCCCTTACTCTTCTTGCTACTAATTGAGTATATTGACTTCCAAAATCTACTATTAATATGTTATCTGATTGAAATTTATTTAACATTTTATTATTTATTTTAGTCATAATTAGCCTCATAGAATTCAATTTTATTCTTAACTTCAAAAAAATCTTTGCAACCAAATAGGCATATTAAGTCTAATTGGTTTAAGTGATATTTTGCATTGTCTATGTCATCCAGTTCTAAATAGGCCATAGCAATATAATGATGAGCACCTATAAAATCTTTCTTTATAGATAATGCCATTTTATAATATTTAATAGCTATTGTGTAATTTTGTAATTGCCTTTCGGTATACCCCAATAAATTATAGACTTCAGCGTCTTGTTTATTATTTTCTATAATTATTAAAAGATTCTGCTTAGCTTCTTCATATTTTCCTTGGTCTATTAAACTTAATATGACTGATTTATCTATAACCTTATCAACTTCTTCTGAAGAAGCTTCTGAAGAAGGCACCTCAATATTAGCCATAATAGTTTTTATTGGATAAAAAATTATACTACAGCAAAAAATATATAATAATAAACTTTTCAAGTCTTCATTTCCTATTTATTTAATCTTTCTTAATCTTGCTATAAAAAAACCATCACATTCATGGATATTTGGCAGTAATTGACAATATTTTTCATTTCCAAACCACTTTTTTGATTTAGTAATATTATCCCATGAATACTTTAAATCCACAATTTCAAAATTAATATTATCTTGTACAAATGCATTTATTTGACTCTTATTTTCATTATTTAATACTGAGCAAGTAATATATACTAATTCCCCACCAATTTTTGTTAAACTTGCCCCATAATTTAATATATTTCTTTGCGTTACTAACAGACTTTTAAATTTTTTTTGAGTAAGGCTAATTTTTTCCTCTGGTCTCCTTCTCCAGGCACCACTTCCCGAACAAGGAACATCGCAAATTACACGATCTGCTCTAATATTTATATTATGATAGTTTAATTCAATATTAATTTTATTTACTAATTTACTTCTTTTGACCCTATCTTTTATTTTGTCTAATCTTATTAAATTAATATCTGTAGCTATTATTTTAACATTATTAAGTATATCCGCTATAAGTAATGATTTTCCTCCAGCACCTGCACAAAGGTCTATAATAGTTTCATTCTCTTTTGCACCACATAATAAAGAAACTATTTGACTACCTTCATCTTGAATTTCTATTATACCTTTTTTATATTCAATGAGATTATTAATAGAAATTCTTTTATTAATTCTTATTCCAATAGGAGATAAAGTAGTTTTTTCTGAAATTATATTTTTATTTTTAAGATTATTTATAATTTTATCTCTATTTTTACCCTTTTTTACTCTGATATCAAAATGTGCCTCCTTATTTAAGCTTTCACATACCTTATAAGTATCATTATAAAAACTTTCATAAAATTCATTATATAACCAATTAGGAAGGGAGCATTTAACAAAATCAAGTTTATCAAAATTAAAAATACTAATTTTTTCAATAAAGTTATTAATACTATCCGTCATTTTAATAGCATAAGGCCCATCATTAAATCTTGAGAAGAGATTAGTTTTTCCTCCTCCATAAAATATATAATAAATTATTGTTAACTCTAAATAACGTTGTCCTAATGAAATATTATTTTTTTGAATATAATCTAAGCTGAAATATCTTTTAATGATGCCAAATACATTATTAGTAATTTCTTTTCTATCTTTGGACCCTGCATAACGATTATTACGTATCCAATTTTTAATTATTTTATCAGATGAAAAATTTTCATCGATAGGTTGAAGAAAAATGTCATTAACAATTTCTACAACTGATAATATACGAGCTCCTGGAGTCAAGCATCGCCAGTCTTATAGTTAGGTGCTTCCTTTGTTATAGCAATGTCATGGGTATGACTTTCTTTTACACCAGCAGTAGTGATTTTTTGAAAAACACATTTTGTTTGCATACTAGAAATATTTTTATTTCCAGTATATCCCATAGCAGCCTTTAATCCTCCAATTAATTGATCTATTACAGATGAAGCTAAACCTTTATATGCTACTCTGCCTTCAACTCCTTCCGGAACCAATTTCATTTGATCTGTAATATCTTCTTGAAAATATCTATCAGCAGAACCCCTAGCCATTGCTCCTAAAGAACCCATACCTCGATATGATTTAAAAGTTCGACCTTGGAAAAGAAATGTCTCTCCAGGAGCTTCTTCTGTTCCGGCTAATAAAGACCCAACCATTACGCAATTAGCACCGGCACCTATTGCTTTAGCAACATCACCAGAAAATCTAATACCTCCATCTGCTATTACTGGAATATTTTTAGCCTTACAAACGCTTCTGGCTTCACAGATAGCTGAGAACTGCGGAACTCCTACACCCGCTACTATCCTAGTTGTACAAATAGACCCAGGACCAATTCCTATTTTTACAGCATCTACTCCTACTTTTATTAAAGCTTTAGCACCTGAGGCTGTCGCAACATTACCACCAACAACCTGAATATTTTTAAAAGATTTTTTTATACTTTTTATTATATCTAAAACACCTTTAGAATGCCCATGAGCAGTATCAACTACAATAGCATCAACTCCTGCTTCAACTAATGCTTTTACCCTTTTCATTCCACCTTTTCCAACACCAACTGCTGCTGCTACTATTAATCTTCCCTCTTCATCCTTTGTAGCCAGAGGGTTTCTTTCACTTTTCTTAATGTCAGATACAGTTATTAAACCAACACACTTATACTGTTTATTTACTACAATAAGTTTTTCTACTCTAGTGCTAGTAAGCTTAGAAATAGCATCCTCCCTGCTGACCGTATCAGGAACTGTTACTAATTTGTTTTTAGTCATTAAATTTTTAACAAGCTCATCAGGCTTCTCAGCAAACCTAACATCTCTATTTGTTATAATGCCTAATAGAACACCCTTTTTATCAGTAACAGGAAAGCCAGAAACCCCATGTATTGTTTTTAAGGCCAAAATATCTTTTAACTTATCATCTGGACTCACAGTAATTGGATTAATAACCATTCCTGATTCAAAGCGTTTCACAATTTCTATTTCTCTTACCTGTTCTTCTATTGTATTATTCTTATGAATAACTCCAATTCCCCCTGCTTGTGCAATTGCAATAGCCAACTTTGATTCTGTTACTGTATCCATAGCCGAAGATACTAATGGAATATTTAAAGAAATATTTTTTGTAAACATGGTTTTTGTGTCAGCGTTACTTGGCAATACCGAGGAAGCTGCTGGTCTTATTAAGACATCATCAAAAGTAAATGCTTCAATTAATTTCAATCACTATCTCTCTTATTTCTATCTAAATATAATGTTATAAACTAATTATTAAGACAATATACATAATTATTTAATTACGCCAAGTTTTGATCATTAAAATTTAATCCAATTAAAAATATTTCTGCTGAATTCTTCCTACTTGACTCAGGCTTATAACGTTTAATTGATGAAAAAAAACTCCTCATTGAGCTAACTAACTCTTCTTCTCCCTTTCCTCTTATTAATTTGCAGCAAAAAGTTCCATCTTTTTGTAACAAATGTTTTGCTGTATCTAAAGCTAGTTCTGCTAAAAGCAAAGCTCTTGTTTGATCAGTATTTCTATGCCCTGATGCAGATGGAGCCATATCTGATAGTACTATATCAACCTGGCATTGTAATTTATTTTTAATGGTTTCTATAATATCTTCATCCATTATATCTCCATTAATAAAATATACACCTTCTATTGGCATGATATCCTGAATATCTATAGATAATAACTTTCCATTTTTTGGAAGACCTATAATCTTTGCTACCACTTGACTCCAACCGCCTGGTGCTGCACCTAAATCTATTACTGTTTTACCTTTTTTTAAAAATTTGAATTTGTTATTTAATTCTATTAATTTATAAGCTGAACGAGAACGATATCCATCTTCTTTGGCTGCTATTACATAAGGGTCATTTAATTGCCTTTCAAGCCAACGCCTCGAAGACACACTTTTAGAACCTTTTTTAACTTTAACTTTAACCCTAGAATTATTTGTTAAATTGTTAGACATAATAATACCAATTTCTAATTAAAACTTTCTATATTAAAATAAGTTTTTAGCATCTTTTCTACAAAATGTCTTTGCACTTTTCCTGTAGTACTTCTTGGAATATCAATTTCATTAATAATTAATATATCTACAGGTTGTTTATAACCAGCTAAACTAGATCTACATAATTTTTTTAATTGTTTGATAACTACATCTTTTTCTAATACGTCATCTATACTTATAATTGCAATGGGAGATTCCCCCCATTTTTCGCTATTTATTTTTACCACTATCGCTTCTGATACATTTTTATGGCTTAGTAGAATTCTTTCAATTTCGGCAGGATATATATTTTCACCTCCGGATTTAATTAAATATTTTTTTCTGTCTACAAAATCTAGGGTCCCATTTTTATTACGTTTCATTATATCACCCATGTGAAACCAACTATTTTTAAAATCTTTTAAATTTGTCGCTTCAGCTTGCCAATAACCACTAAATAATGTTGGACCTCTCACAGCACATTCACCTGAATACTCTTCCTCCGCAACTTCATTATTATTAACTAATATTACTTCACAAAAACTACTTTGGACTTTTGAAAGAGAAAAATTTTTAGTTTTTTTAGAAATAATCCCCCCTGAAGCAGGAGGCATACCTGTTTCAGTGGAACCAAAAGAATTTAAATATGGAGTATCTAATAACGTAGTAATTTCTGTAATTTGTTTTTTAGGAATAAGATCAGCCATAGCTCCCATAACCTTAATTCCTTTAATTTTAATTTTTTTTCCATTAACATATTTAATAAACTCTTCTAACATTCCTGGCATTAGAACTAACCATGACAATTTATATTTTTGTATCAATATTTTTAATTGTTTTGGTTTAAAACCATCTACAAAAGCAACTGAAGATCCAATAATTAATGATCCTATTGCTAAATCAGTAGATGCCATATGAAACATAGGAGCCCATGCCGGAAAAGTATCTCCCTCATTAATTTTATATTCATAGGCAAAATACATGGCCCTAGCAATAAAAGCTCTGTGAGAAATTTGAGCTCCTTTAGGATAACCTGTTGTTCCAGATGTAAATAAAATAACTAGAATATCTTCTCCACTACCTAAGCTTCTCCCAGTATAAGCAACTGCATTATTTAATAAAGTTTCGTATTTAGAATTATAGAATATAACTGGTACTTTTTTAATTGAACTTAATTTTACCTTAGCGTGAAACCTCCTTGATAAAAAAATTAATTTAGGTTTTACTAAACTGATACAATAATCAACTTCCTTATCAGCTAATCTCCAGTTTATTGTCGCTAATATTGCCCCTATCTTGGCACATGCCATTTCTAGTTCTAAGTATTCTAATCTATTCTCGGACAAAATAGATATTCTGTCTTTAGGTTTAATACCCTTCTTAATTAAAACTGTTGATAATTTAAGAACCCTTAATAAGAAGGTTCTATATGTATAATTATCACCATTTAAATTTATGATAGCTAATGCCTGCGGGTTTTTTATTGCTTGTGATTGGAATAATTCAGCAACAGATATACCTGTAGCTTTAGAGATAAAAATACTTTCATTATTCATATTTATTTTGGAGGCTTCATAGAAAAGGAATCAACTTCTTCTGAATTATCATTATTTTTTCTAAATTTTATTTGATCTATCATTGGTAATGAAATGTCACCTGACCATTCAGCTAATGAAGATTCATACAAACGATGATTAGGATATTCTAAAATTTCTGAAATGACAAACCAAGAAAGAGCGCTTTCTAAACCAGCATTGCAGAATGATATTTGATCATTTTTTTTAGTAATACCTACATGTTTTAAAATTTTTACAATATTTTCTTTGTCTTGAAAATACAAAGTATTATTTTTTAATAACCATGCATTAGGTAAATTAATTGCATTTGAAATAGTGCCCGTTATAAGAGATGGAAAAGATGTATTTATTCCAACAAACATATCTGATGGTCTAGCATCAATTAAGTAACCTTTTTTATTTATTAAACCAATTATATCTTCTTTGCTTGCTATGATATTTTCATTAATTTTTGCTTTATAAGACTTATTATTAGGTGCAATAAAACCTGAATCAGTTTCACTATCCCAAGATTCTTGCCAGCTTTTTAGGCCTCCATTTAATATTGATACTTTTTGATGTCCTAAATATTTAAATGTAAAATAAACAGCAGTTGTTTCTGCTGCATCATATTTACCTGTTCCTGAGCCAACAATAATAACATGATCACTATTTATAATACCTAAAGACCCTATTAATTTTTCTAACTTCTCAGTTTTTGGCATAAGTAATGGAATTTTATTTCTAGTTTCTCTCCAACCACTAGTATAAAAATTTGTAAATACAGAACAAGGAATATGAGAAAGTTCATATTCTTTTTTAGCCCTATGAACTTCTACGATTATAAAACCCTCTGCACATACTTTATCCTTTAACCATTCCTTCTCAACTAATGGGGTTGCTAAGGCAGCATGAGTATTAAAGATAATTATTAAAAAATAAATTATATTACATTTAATTTTGAGCATTTTGTTCCTTAAATTATTTTATTTATAGCTTAACTGTTTCTAACAATATATTGAATTATAGGTGATTACAATAATAAGTATAGCTTTGCATAATACATTTTTTCTGTTCTATTCTAACCCTTAAGTGATAATAGCTATTTTGCTATTATCAATTTTTAACTAAAAAAGAAAGGGAGGATATCTTATGTGGAAATCTCCTGTAGTACGCGAAGTAGCTGTTGGTCTTGAAATCAACTGTTATGCTTGCGCAGAAATCTAGTCTGTAAAGATTAGTTATGATATTCTCACCAGCTTCTGTACCGAAGCGTAAATAGGATTATATAATATGTATATTCGTGTGCTCGGAGCAGCCGCTGGTGGGGGTTACCCGCAATGGAACTGCAACCACCCAAATAGCCGACTTGCTAGAAATAAGAATCCTGAAGCAATTGCCAGAACTCAATCATCTATTGCTATAAGTATGGATAAAAAACGATGGTTTATCTTTAATGCTTCTCCTGATTTAAGACATCAACTGTGGAATAATCCAGAGTTAATGCCATCAGCTGAGGACCCTCTTAGATATAGTCCCATTATGGGCGTATTACTTACAAATGCTGATGTAGACCATACTGCAGGGCTTATTAATTTAAGAGAATCACAAAGTTTTAATCTTTATGGAACTCAAAGAGTATTAGGAGTATTAGAAAGTAATACTATATTTAATGTACTTAATCCTAAATTCGTAAAAAGAAATCCTATAAAATTAAATGAGGCCATTCCTTTAAAATATACTGATGATACGAATAGTGGGATTACTGTTACACCTTTTGCTGTTCCAGGAAAAGTAGCCTTATGGTTAGAAGATGAATCTAAAGGATCAAATTTTGGCTCTGTAGCAGAAGATACTATAGCTTTAGAAATTAAAGGACCTGAAGGAAATACAGAATTCTTTTATATACCAGGATGTGCAAACATGCCGGATTGGCTAAAAGAAAGAGTAGATAAAGCTAATCTTATTTTATTTGATGGAACTCTATGGACCGATGATGAAATGATAAAAGAGAATGTAGGTATAAAAACAGGTCAACGGATGGGACATATGAGCATGTCAGGTTCAAAAGGTTCTATAGAAGCGTTTAAAAAATTAAATATAAAAAGAAAAATATTTATACATATTAACACAACCAACCCTGCACTTTTGGAAAATTCTACTGAAAGAAAAGTTGCGAATGAAGCAGGCTGGGAAATAGCTTTTGACACAATGGAAATTAAAATATGACAATGCCTGCTCCTTTTTATCCAGGTGCTCCATCAACACCTAGTAAGCAAAAAAAAATGAATAAAGATGAATTTATTCAAGCTTTAACACAGCTTGGAAAAGACAGATATCATAGTCTTCATCCTTTTCATAAACTTTTACATTCTGGCCAGTTATCTTTTGAACAAGTGCAAGCATGGGCTCTTAATAGGTTTTATTATCAATGGAGTATTCCAAGAAAAGACTTAACTTTAATGGCTAGAATAAATGATGTGGATTTAAGACTTGAATGGAGATCTAGGGTCATAGATCATGAAGGGGATATAGATGGAAATGGAGGAATTAAAAGATACCTTCAATTATGTGAAACATTAAAATTAGATCTAGATTACGTAAAATCTTGTAAAGGTTTATTACCTGCCTCGAGATTTGCAGTAGATGCTTATGTAAATTTTGTAGGAAGTAGATCTTTGCTAGAAGCAATTGCATCTTCTTTAACTGAAATTTATGCTCCAGCTATACATGCAGAAAGAATTTCTGGTTTATCAAAACATTACGAATGGGCTAATGATTATGCTTTAGCTTATTTCAAAACAAGAATAGGCCAAGCAAGAAAAGATGTGGAATTTGGAAGAGAATGGGTAATAGAAAATGCTTTAACAAGAGATGATCAAGAAGCAGTTTTAGGGGCAGTTAGGTTTAAAACTGAAGTTTTATGGGCACAATTAGATGCATTATACTATGCATACGTTGCTCCAGGATTTATTCCTCCAGGGGCTTTCGTACCTAATGGCTTTGCAGAAAGATCATGGTCATAAATGACAATTTTATTAACTTTAATAGAAGAAAATGTGCCTAAACTACCGAGACATGCTAAATTAAGGTTTGATGAAGCTAGAAAAAAATGGATAATCAATGCACCAGAAAGAGTTTTTGAATTAGATGAAATTGCAGGAGAGGTTATGCAGTTAGTGAATGGAAAATCTTCAATATCTGTAATAATAGACGTGCTTGTAAAAAAATTTAAGGGGGCTCCTAGGGATATCATTGCTAAAGATGTTTTAGCAATGTTACAACCTTTAGCGGATAAAGGATTTATAATATTATGACAAAAATAAAAGTAGAAAAACAAAGAACTGAACAGAAAATATCCTTTCATAATGTGAAAGAAAAACTACAAATACCATATGCGGTACTATGTGAATTAACACATAGATGCCCGTTATCATGTCCTTACTGTTCTAATCCTGTAGAACTTGAGATGAAATCTAGAGAAATAGATACAGAAACTTGGAAGAAAGCTCTAAGTGAAGCAGTAAAAATAGGCATATTGCAAGCTCATTTCTCTGGAGGGGAGCCTACATCGAGAAAAGACTTAGAAGAATTAGTTCAGCATGCTTCATCTATAGGGCTTTACACCAACTTAATTACGTCTGGTGTTCTGATTAATGAAGAAAGGCTAAAAAAATTATATGATGCAGGTTTAGATCATGTTCAAGTTTCATTCCAAGATACAGATCCTGAAAACTCTAATAGAATCGCAGGTTACAAGGGACATGAAAAAAAATTACATACTGCTAAACTTATAAGAAAAGTTGGCTTACCTCTTACAGTAAATGCTGTAATGCATAGGCAAAACCTTCATAATCTAAAATCTATGATAGATATGGCTGTTGAATTAGATGCCGAAAGGTTAGAAGTAGCTCAAGTTCAATATTATGGTTGGGCTCTAAAAAATCAAACTGCATTCTTACCAACTAGAGAACAATTAGACACTGCTACAGAAATAGTAGAAGAAGCTAGAATTAGATTAAAAGGTGTATTAGCAATTGACTATGTGGTTCCAGATTATTACGCAAGAAAGCCTAAGTCATGTATGGGTGGCTGGGGTAGACAATTTCTAAATATTTCGCCAGCTGGAAAAGTATTACCATGCCATGCAGCGGAGTCACTTGATTTTTTAAATTTTGATAATATTAAAGATAATTCTCTTTCCTGGATATGGGAACATTCTGAATCATTTAATAGATTTAGAGGAACATCTTGGATGCCTGAGCCATGTCAATCCTGTGACAGGAAAGAAATTGATTGGGGAGGATGCAGATGCCAGGCATTTGCACTGACTGGAGATCAAAATGCTACAGATCCAACCTGTGAATTATCTCCATACAGACATGTGCTTGATGAACCTTTAGCAAATGTAGGCAAGGAAGATATTCCTGATTTTATATATAGAAAAATTAAGGTTCAAAGAAATATCAATTAATTTTCTTTAGATCTTGGTATATCAAATATTTGGCCCGGATAAATTAAATCAGGATCTGAAATTTGACTGTTATTTGCTTTAAAGATAAGAGTGTATAAAACACCCCTTCCATAAAACCTTCTAGAAATTCTCCATAAACTGTTTCCTGGTTGAACTACAATAGCATTTTCTGAAATACTTATTTCTGATAAATCTGACTGTCTAATTGGAGTATCCAAAGTTGCTATTACTTTTTCATCCTGTATTTCATTAAATCTTAAAATATAATCGCCAGGCTTAACTGGTTTATCTAATGTAATATTCCAAAAACCATTTTCATCTGCAAAAGCTGTCCCAACCAAATCCTTACCAATATAAACATCTACTTTCGCTCCAGGTAAAGCTTTCCCTGACAAATGTAAAGTACCTTCAGATGTATATGATAATGAATCAAATGATAAATTATTAGCTTCATTACTATTTGATGCTCCTTGTATAACCTTTTCTATAGTGCCATCAGAATTATTTATGGTAACTATCGCTTCTGATTCATTTGTAGTCACTATCGCTTCTGCTTCCTTTGTAGGCACTATCGCTTCTGCTTCCCTTGTAGGCACTATTGCTTCTGCTTCATTTGTAGGCA
>JAQWRB010000009.1 GCA_029243935.1 Alphaproteobacteria bacterium | reverse complement strand
CTGTTTTCTAGTTTTTATATATTCTAAAGTCATTTCATACATTTTTTCCATTATACCAGAAGCCTCTGCAGCTAAAGCAATTAAGGTTTTGTTTATCGTCTTTTCTATAATTTCATAAGACATATTTGTAGTGCTAATAAGATTTGATTCTGAGACTTTGACATTATTTAGAACAACTTCAGCTGCTTTAAAACCATCAACAGTAGGATAATCTTGCATAACTAAGCCAGGAATATTTTTTTCTAATAAAAAAATTGATATGCCTTTTTTATCAAATCTATTTCCACTAGTTCTTGCAGTTATTAATATATAATCAGCCTGTGCTGCTCCTAAAACTACACATTTATGTCCATTAATACTCCATTCATTATTATCTAAAGTAGCAACAGTTGTAATATCCGAAATATTAAACCTTGAAGTTGGTTCTGAAAAAGCAAAGGAAACTTTAGAATCACCAGAAATTATTTTTTCTATTATTGTATCCCTTATTAAACTTTTAGGACACAAAGATAAAATTCCCCCACTTAAAATGACTGTGCTAATATAAGGTTCTATAACCAAACCTTTTCCAAAAGCTTTCATTAAAATCATTAGGTCTATTAAGTCTCCCCCAAACCCTCCATCTTCTTCTGTAAAAGTTAAGGACAACCAACCTAGTTCAGAAAAAGTCTTCCATATAGCGTCATTTGAACCATTATTATTTTTTATAGTTTTTCTTCTATTCTCACTATCATATGTTTCTAAAATAAATTTTTCTACAGAATTTTGTATTAATTTTTGATCTTCATTTAAAGATAAATCCATAGTAATACCCTCTATTTAAAAATTATAATTCAAGTAGCATTTTAGCTAAAATATTTTTTTGAATTTCATTTGAACCACCATATATAGTTGTTTTTCTTGTATTAAAGTATTTTGGTGCAGCAGCAGAACTCCAATCAGGTCCAATTAATGCCTCATTATTACCCATATCCATAGCGTTAGGTTGATAAGCATAAGCATAATAGCCACTAGCCTCTAAGACTAATTCTGTAATTTCTTGTTGAATTTCAGAACCTCTAATTTTAAGCATAGAGGCTTCTGGTCCTGGAGCTATACCTTTAACATCATCAGAAATACCTTTTAATTCTGCATACTCCAAAGCTTGTAATCTTACATCACATTTGGTCACTTTATCCATGAACCTATTATCATCTCTTAAAGATTTATCTCCATTTATGTTTAAATTTGCTATTTTTTTAACTTTTGCTAAAGCCTTTTTTGATCTAGATACCGCAGCAATTGATGTTCTCTCATGTCCTAATAAGTATTTTGCAACAGTCCAACCCTTATTCTCCTCAAAAATTAAGTTTTCTCTGGGAACTTTAACATTTTCTAAATAAACCATGTTGACTTCATGGCCCCCATCTAAAGTAATAATAGGTTTTACAGATACGCCAGGAGACTTCATATTTAATAACATAAAAGATATCCCTTCTTGAGGCTTACAATCTGTATTTGTTCTAACTAGAAGAAACATCATGTCTGCATATTGTGCAAAAGTAGTCCAAGTTTTAGTACCATTTATTATATAACCATCTTCAGTTTTTTCTGCTTTTGTAGACAATGAGGCAAGATCTGATCCAGACCCTGGTTCTGAATAACCTTGACACCACCAATGTTCACTAGATAATATTTTTGGTAAATATACTTCTTTTTGTTCTTGAGTCCCAAACTTTATAATAACTGGAGCAACCATTGTTACACCAAAAGGTAACGCTGATGGAGCAGAAGCTGCACCACACTCTTCATCAAATATATACCTTTGTGTAACACTCCAACCGGTCCCTCCATATTCTTTGGGCCAATTAGGAGCCATCCAACCTTTATTATTTAGCTGTTTTTGCCAAGCAACTAGCTCTTCCTTTGATAAATGATGACCATTGTCCATTTTACTTTGCGTATTTTTATCTAAGTTTTTGCTTATAAAGCTTTTTACTTCTGCTTTAAACTTTAAATCTTCCTCGTTAAATTCTAAGTTCATATTAGTAACTCCATTTTAACATTTTGATAATGAATTATTAACAATTTTTAATCTTTTAGCAATCATACTGCAACTATAAATATGTAAGTTTTAATTTATTATACATGTATTTATTATTAAAATAGATCTTAAATAATAACCCAGTTCCCCTCTTGTTGCTGGGTTATGTTTAAAATGATAGATTAAAATATATTATTAATTATTAAGTAAAACATATGAAAATATTATTAATAGAAGATGACTTCTCAACTTTATCCTTTATTAAAAAAGGTTTGAATGAAATGAACCATATTGTTGATTCTTTTTCTAATGGAGATGATGGACTCGATGCTGGGTATTTAGATGAGCACGATGTAATTATATTAGACAGAATGCTTCCAGGAGTGGATGGACTTACAATAGTTACAAAACTACGAAACAATAAAATTAC
>JAQWRB010000147.1 GCA_029243935.1 Alphaproteobacteria bacterium | reverse complement strand
TATTTTGAAGAATTATCGAAGAACTGTCAGACACAATATATAGTCTGTAATGTATAGTGGAAGCTAAATAATGGTGGTGAGCCCTGTAGGGATCGAACCTACGACAAGCTGATTAAGAGTCAGCTGCTCTACCAACTGAGCTAAGGGCCCTATTTTATAGAGAATAAGCATTTTTATAGACAATAAAAACTGTAATAATATTAAAATGTTAAAATAATCTACTTATTCTGAAAGCTTATTACCACACAATATCTAAGAAAAACAATACAAATATACAAACGATAACTAGTTATTTTTATAAACTATAAGCATTTTTATATGGTTCTTACTAATTCTAATTCATTTAGCCCGTATAGTCTTATTTATCTGAGCATTGCATAGTGATTAGACCAACCATTATAACTTTACTAAAAGATGCAAGTTGATATTCACATTGCGAAGTTATATTTTCATATTTCCCTGTTCCGCCAGTAATAATAGCCTCTCCAGAATCTCCTGTTCTTCTTCCGCTACTATAGGATATGTCTCCATCCTCATCTGTAGAATCACAAACAAAATCTAAATTCTTACCACTTGTAGCTATACAATTTACTACTCCTGAATGTCCTCTTGAATCGCTGAAAACTCCTTGTACAGAAATAGCTTTAAGTACTCCTAAAGGTGTTTCAACAGCAGCATCCATTGAATATTTATTTGCAAATGTAATACTAAAATCTTCTGCAACAACTAATTTTGCTGTGAACAATAAAATTATAGCTAATAAAATTGTAATATTCTTCATAGATTATCCTCCATTATACTATTATTTAAATATGGAGCTAAACATCTTTCAAAGGACAGGTCAATATTAATAGCGGCATGTATTAAATAGAAATAAAAAAAATTAAGCTACAATATCTGGTCGACAATTAACTAAAAGCTCTGCGACAGATGCAGTATTTGACAAAGAAATAACAGTTCTAACTAATTCAGCAAGATCATCAGGAGAAATCATACTATCAGTAGAAATACTTTCAACAGTGCTTGTCATATCGGTTGCTACGTATCCTGGACATAGTGCTGTGCATCTGACTCCATCATCCCATCCTCCATGTCTAGTTGCATGAGATAAAGCAACAGCTGCAAATTTTGTCATCGAATAACCCACAGAACTTCCATATACGGCCTTTCCAGCAAGTGACGCCACGTTAATCACTCGGCCAGCACCAGATTTTCTAAGAAAAGGCAATGTTAACCTAGTTAAAGATAAGGGGGCCTTTACATTTACAGCCCACATTCTATCCAGTGCTTCCTCATTATCCTCCTCATCATTCACTGATACTGACTCGACGATACCAGCATTATTTATTAAGCAATCAATTTTTCCAAACTTGTCTATTGTCTTTTTTACCCAATCGCTATGTGTAGACTTATCCATGGCATCAAATTTTGTTATGAGAATTTTTTCTGAGGACCAATCCTTAATTATACTCTCCAGAGTAGATATTTTTCTAGATGCAAGACTTAATGAAAACCCAGCTTGATAAAGATTACGAGCAATTGCTAGACCTATACCACGGTTAGCACCAGAAATCATAACTACACGTCCATTGGAATTAATCATAATACAATCACCTCCTAAATAATAAATAAGTAAAATTATAATTTAATAAATTACTATACATCTAACTTCCATACTCCATCTATCAGGGGCATCTTCTGCGGTATTTGGATCTTCGAAAGCACTATGAAAGCTAAAAGTACAAGGTTTTTTTGAGAAATCAGAATCTGAGGATTTTCCTTTTGTAGTTGCTAGAACTCCCTCACTATCCCACTGCTTTATTAATAATACTTCATTTTTAGTCATTCTATCATAAAAATACCAATCATGTTTTAAGCTGTGTTTTGCAAAATAATTTTCTCCAACTCTATCTGCATAGTGAATTTCAAAAACTATCAAATCTTTAGAAGAAACAGTAGATGCATCACATAAAGCAAGTGGGTTGTTTTCTACAGGATCTGTCACAATATTTCTCCATAGATTTATAATTGCATAACGTCCATTAGACAATATATTATTAATAATATTCTTAGATAATAAACTTTTTGAAGCACCAAGGGTTTCTCGTAATGTATCATTTTTTCCCGGTGGATTGGATAGCTGCTGTAACCTTGCAGGAGCACTAGTAAGCGTATAGTCACCATGAACTATATGTGCAGGACCTTGCACTTGCTGCCCTCCATTAATCATTTTTTTAGATTTTTTCCCTATTGCAGAACGTATGTTATGGTCAAAGGCATGAACACTGCAAGCACCAGTAACTTCTTTAATAAAATCCGCACATTCAGCGTAATACATATTAATTATTTTTTGGTTATTAAAAAAATCAATATCTATATTTTTTAGTTTGCTTGGAAATAATTCAAACCCCTGCTTTTCCAGAGATATAGATTTATTATTTATGTAATTACGAGCATTTACAACGTCCATTTTATATTTTTCTAATTCAATACCAACAGACTCAGCGTCACTTCCACTAATATCACGTCGAGTCAGCACCTTTCCATTCTTAAAAAGTGAGCTCTGAGAATTTGAAGACATATAATTAAAAAAACCACTAGTTTTTTTCATGTAATATACTCGCATTCACTTATTAGATATTAAATTAATTCTTAAAATTAAACATCTATTATTACTCTGGAAGACTAAACCCTTCACCAACATGGGTATCTTTCCACCAATTACAGCTTTCTATATTACTAGTCATCCATCTAACAAGGTTAGGATGATCATTTAACGGTAATTTCGCCCATGCATGTAAGTGCATTGGAGCTGCAATTGCAACATCGGCAATTGTTGCTTCGTCGCCACACAAAAAAGTACTGTTTTTTAATCTTGCGTCTAAAATACCAGCTAATTTATGAAAATTATCTTCCTCATTTGCAAGTATATCTGTATCTGTTGTACCACCTAATAAAGGTTTAACACAATTTTCAACAAGATATACATAACAAGAACCAAACCAAGAGCTACTTTCCCACAAAAGCCAGCGATTTATATCTGCTCTTACTTTAAGGCTTGTAGGATAAGCACTAGTATTACCAACTTTTTCCGCTGCATACTGTAATATAGCATTAGATTCCCATAGAATAAAATCACCATCTTTAAGTGCAGGAAATGCTGCGTTAGGATTAACAGCAACAAAATCTGGACTTTTTTGTTCAGCTTGAAAATAGTCAAATTTATTTATTGAATAATCAGCTCCAATTAATTTAAAACCTGCCAAAACTTTACGACTGTTAACAGTCCTCGGATCTAGTAATAATTCCATATTGTTTTCTCCCCAAATAAATTTTAATTAATAAAATTAATAGTTATCATGAGCAAATAATACATCTATAGTCAAGGACAAAATTTACTCATATAAAAAAAATATAAAACCTCATAAATAAATAATTAATATACAAACCTTAACTAAAGATAATTATTTATAAAATAAAAATAAATTAAAAAAACAAGACATCTAAGTAATTACAATATAAATATTCAATAAAGATCTAAAAAAATACAATAACTATGGTAAACAATGATCAGAATACAGGACTTATCTATATCATTTGACGGTAAAAAAATATTTTCAGATGTAAATTTTCATATTAATCCAAAAGAAAAAATTGGATTAATTGGCAGAAATGGTAGTGGTAAATCAACATTTTTAAAAATACTATTAAATAAAATAGAACAAGATTCTGGATTAATTGAATTATCTAAAAATTATAAAATAGGTTTTTTAGAACAACATATAAAATTTACACATAATACTATTATAGATGAAGTATGTAGTATCTTATCTGAAGATAGAGAATATGAAGTTTGGAAAGGTGAAAAAATTTTAAATGGCTTAGGTTTTTCTGATGATGAAATGTTACAAAATCCCCAATTATTTTCTGGAGGTTTTCAAGTTAAGATTAATCTTGCAAAACTACTATTACTTGAACCAAATTTATTATTATTAGATGAACCTACAAACTACTTAGATATACATTCTATTAGATGGCTAAAAAAATTCCTAATTGATTGGAAAGATGAAATAATTTTAATTACACATGATAGAGCCTTTATGGATAGTATCATTAGCCACACATTAAATATTCATAGAGAAAATTTTCGTAAAATTTCTGGAAACACAAAAAAAATTAAAGAACAAATTAATCAAGAAGAAGTAATATATGAAAAGACTAGAATTAATCAACAAAAACAAAGACAAAAAACACAAGAATGGATAGATAGATTTAAAGCTAAAGCAACATTAGCAAGTCGAGCCCAATCAAAAGCAAAGATGTTAGAAAAACAAGAAGTGAATATAAAACTCAGCGATATAAGTAATTTAGATTTTAAATTTAATTATTCAAAATATCAAAGTAAAGAAAGCTTATTAAATGCGAAAGAATTATCATTTGGATATGATATTGATAAATTATTACTTAAAAACTTATCAATTAAAGTAAATAAAGGTGATAAAATATGTATCATTGGAAAAAATGGAAAAGGTAAATCAACCTTACTAAAATTACTACATAATGAATTAAACCCTATATCTGGTAGTTTTACTAAACACGAAAAAACTAAGATTGGCTATTTTGGTCAAATGAATATTGACCGTTTGAACTCTACAAATACTATATATCAAGAAATTCAAAGCGTTGATCAACATATAACTGAAACTTTAGTTAGAAGAACATGTGCTCATATGATGTTTTCAGGAGATTTGGCAGATAAAAAGATTTCTGTATTATCAGGAGGAGAAAAAAGCAGAGTAATGCTTGGTAAGATTTTATTAAACCCTGTTAATCTACTTTTTTTAGATGAACCCACTAATCACCTAGATATGGAATCAACTGAGACATTGATGAATGCTGTAAAAATATTTGAGGGAGCAGTAATGATGGTCTCCCATGATGAATATTTCCTAAATAAGATAGCTAATAAGTTAATTATTTATGACCACGGTAAAGTTTTTCATTACAATGGCACTTATAAAGAGTTTATTAAAAATGTTGGCTGGAAAGATATATAAGTATATAGACTTACCATCCTAATAGACCATCCTTATATCTTGGTAAATCTTTATTTTTATTAATATAAGCATTTGAAACTAAACCCATACCAAACATTACACACATCATTGAAGTTCCTCCATATGATACTAAAGGAAGAGGAACTCCAACTACAGGTATTAAACCTGTAACCATTGACGTATTAATAAACACATAATAAAAAATATTTACAGAAACACCTATAGCTAAAAAACATGCGAATCTACTTTTACAAATTAAGCCAATAGTTAATGAATAAAATATTAATATAATAAATAGGGAAAGTAATACAATTGTACCAAGCATACCAAATTCTTCTGCTAATAAAGTAAAAATAAAATCAGTCTGCATTTCAGGTATAAAATTTAAATGACTCTGTGAACCATTCATAAAACCTTTACCAAATAACCCACCAGAACCTAGTGCTATTTTTGACTGTATAATATGATAACCAGATCCAAGTGGATCTCTTAATGGATCTAAAAATGTAAGTACTCTATTTTTTTGATAATCATATAAAAGAAATATCCATGCAAATGGTGCAAATATAATTACTAATAAAGTACTCCCAATAAAAAACCATATTGATAGTCCAATTATAAATAATATAGTAAGGCTAGCAATAATTAATATTAATGAACTTCCTAAGTCTGGCTGTATAAATATTAAGTACGCAGGAATCATTATTAAAAATATAGGATAAATGAAATTTTTTAAATTATTAAAAAAACTTAATTCCTTATCCGCATGAAAATATCTAGCCAAAACTAAAACAAGTGAAAACTTAATTAATTCACTGGGTTGTAAATTAAATAAACCTAAGTTTAACCATCTTTGGGAACCCATACCAGTATTTCCATAAAAATTTACTAATATCAGTAATACTAAACTTAAAAAATATATATAATATGATAGCCCTAACCAGTAGCGAATGTTTATAATAGATACAATAAAATAAATACCTAATGAAATTATAAATCGTACTAATTGTTTACTAGCCCAAGGTTCCATAGATCCTCCTCCAGCTGAATAAAGCAAAGTAAAACCTATACAAAAAATACATATCAATAAAAATAATAAAATATAATTTACATATAATAGTTTTGTAAATACTAATGCGCATAATTTTAATATTTTATCTGATAGCATAATTTTAATTAAGATACTGGAATTTTAGTATCTATACCTTCAATGATTTTTCTGCTAGCGATGAGAAGATCTCTTCCTACGGGTGCTGCTTTAGTAGCCCCTCCTCCAGCATGTTCTAAGACAACTACAGTTATATATTTAGGCTTCTTATATGGAGCAAAACCAATAAACAAAGCATGATCTCTTTTATCAAAAGGAAGATCTTTATTTTTAATAATACCTTCCGCTCTTTCTTTTACAGAAATTATTCTTACCTGTGAAGTTCCTGTTTTACCTGAAATATGAAATTTTTTATCTATGGACCTGCTCTTCCATGCAGTACCTTTAATCGAGTTAACCACATTAAACATACCTTTTTTAATAATTTCTAAGTGCTCCTTCTCAAAATTTTTATTTTTATTAATAGTCTCCTGTTTTATTTTATCTCCAGATAAAGATTTAATAATACTAGGTATAGTTACCTTTCCTCCATTTATTAAATTTGCTGTCATAATAGCCAACTCTATGGGAGTAGATAACAAAAAACCCTGTCCAATTCCAACATTTAAGGTTTCACCTTTTTGCCATTTTTTATTAAAATTATTTTTCTTCCACTTCTTACTTGGTATTATACTTTTAGAAACACCAAAAAATTCATCGTAATATGACCCAAAACCTAATTGCTTTGCAGTATCAGAAATTTTTTCTATACCTAATCTAAGTGCTATTTCATAGAAATATACATCACAAGATTGTGATATCGCTTCTGTTAAATTTACCTTCCCATGACCCCTTTTATTCCAACAATGGAAATTTCTATTACCTAAAGTATATATTCCATTACAAAATATTTTATCTGTTTTCTTAATTAATCCATATTTTAATGCAGCTAATGCTACAACTGGTTTAAAAGTAGATCCAGGAGGGTATAGACCATTAATAGGTCTATTAATTAAAGGAGCCTTAGGTGAAGTTGAAATTTTTTTCCATTCTGTTGTATTTAGTGTTTTTGAAAATATATTTGGATCATAAGAAGGACTTGATGCTGAGGACAATATATTACCATTTGTAGCATCTATAATTAATGCAGCTCCAGTGTTAGATCCAATTCTTTTATGAGTATAATTTTGTAACTGAGAATTAATTGTTAATTGAATATTATTCCCTTCCTGACTTTTCTTAAGACTTAATCTTCTAACATAATTGCCTTGTGCATTAACCTCTATTTGTTCAGTTCCAGGAGTTCCGCGTAGATAGCTATCATATATTTTTTCAATTCCAACTTTACCTGCTGTAAACTTTCCAACTTTAGTAGCATTAATATTTTGATTAAAAACATTAGAGGTATACCCTACTATATGTGAATAATAAGAACCTCTATTATACTCCCTTATAGATGAAACTCTAATATCAATACCAGATAGATTAGGTTTATTTACTGAAATTATTGATAACTCACTCCAACTTAAATATTCTTTAAGAGGAATTGGGACATCACTTTTTTCTAAACCCTCAAGTTTACTATAAAATAAAATAATTTCTTGATCACTAATATCTATTAGCTTTTTAATATCACTAATAATATTATTTATATTATTTATAAGAAAAGGGGTGATTGTTAAGGCAAATACTTTTCTATTAGATGCTATAATATTTCCTGCTGAATCTAAAATTTTACCCCTAGTAGCAGCGTGTAAAACCAAATTTATTCTATTATTATTTGCTAAAGTTTTGTATTTTTGCCTATCAATAACTTGAATTTTGTATAATCTACTTATTATTACAGAAAAAATTAATAATTTAAAACTACCTAGTATTAGTACTCTTCTAATAATTTTATTTTTTATTTGTTTTTCATTGTACATTAATCAAATAGACATTTTCTTTAATAAGAATATTTTTATAAAAATAATTATAGGCGATATAATAAGAGATACAAGGAATTGAAATATAAGAGAAGTATAATTATAATTATCATAATAAAGTATGGAATTTAAGACACTATTAACTAAAATCCAAATAATTAAGCTTAAACCTACGCAGAAAGCTGTATGATAAATATTTATATATTTAATTTTAATTAACAACTTAACTATTACTAACCTAATAAGAATAGCTGCAAAGCAAGCAATACCTAAACTTGATCCATATAATACATCATTAAAAATTCCAATAATTATTACCGGTATCCAACCCATAAATTCTGGCTTATGTACAATCCAAAAAGATAAAGATATTACACCTAATAAAGGAGTTATTTCTTCGCTACCACTAGGCATTATAGGCATCAAAGATACTATACTTAAAATTAAAGTAAATAATACAGGCAATATACTATAAATATTTGACAATATATATGAATAAATACTCATAATATTCTTATTTCCTATTCATAGAATATTGGATCAATATTTATATCAATACCTCTTTCTTCTGGCTTCCAATTTATTATTTGCACATAGTTTAAATTATTTATGTTCTCTGCTGGCTCTACAACAAAACTACCATTTAATTTTATTTTTA
>JAQWRB010000090.1 GCA_029243935.1 Alphaproteobacteria bacterium | reverse complement strand
AATAATTGGAAACCAAATTTAATATTAGATGATGGAGGTGATTTAACAAAGTTAATGCATGATAAATATCCAGAAATGTTAAAAAATATTAAGGGTTTAAGTGAAGAAACTACTACTGGTGTTCATAGATTATATGAAATGGAAAAAAATAATACACTTTTAGTACCTGCTATAAATGTTAATGATTCTGTAACCAAATCTAAATTTGATAATTTATATGGATGTCGTGAAAGCTTAGTAGATGGAATTAGAAGAGCTACAGATGTAATGATGTCTGGAAAAGTTGCTGTAGTCGCAGGATATGGTGATGTTGGAAAAGGTTCAGCAGCTTCTCTTAGAAATGCTGGTGCAAGGGTATTAATAACTGAAATAGATCCTATTTGTGCTTTACAAGCTTCTATGGAAGGATATGAAGTAGTAACTATGAAAAATGCAGCAAAAAATGGAGATATTTTTGTAACTGCCACAGGAAATTGTGATGTAATTACTCTTGACCATATGCGAGATATGAAAGATAGAGCTATCATATGTAATATTGGACATTTTGATTCAGAAATTGAAATTGCTGCTTTAAAAAATTTCCAATGGGAAGAAATTAAACCGCAGGTTGACCAAGTAACCTTTCCTGATGGCAAAAAAATTATAGTTTTGGCTGAAGGTAGGTTAGTAAATTTAGGCTGTGCTACAGGCCATCCAAGTTTTGTTATGAGTGCCTCTTTTACAAATCAAGTTTTAGCTCAAATTGAATTATGGAAAAACTATAAAAAATATGAGAATAAAGTTTATACTTTACCAAAAGAATTAGATGAAAAAGTTGCTTATCTTCATTTAAGTAAAGTTGGAGCCCAACTTACAAAATTAAATGACAAACAGGCAGAATATCTTGGGCTAAATGTTAATGGTCCTTTTAAACCTACCCATTATAGGTACTAAGGAAATTTTTATTTAAATAAAAATGAAGTTATTATTAAATAATATTAAAGATACTATTAGGCTAGGAAAAGAACTTGCAAAGATATCAAAACCAAATGATATTTTTTGTTTAAAAGGTGATTTAGGCACCGGAAAAACAACATTAGCTAGATCTTTCATACAGTTTTTAACTAGTAGTAATAAAGTTTTAAGTCCTACATTTCCTATGTTATTAACATATGAATATAAAAACAATATTATATGGCATTATGATATGTATAGATTAAGAAAACCAGATGATATATGGAATTTAAGTCTAGAAGATGCTTTAAATCATGGTATTATTATAATTGAATGGCCAGAAATAATTGAACATTTAATTCCAAATAACAGAATTGAAGTTATTATTAAAGATATTAATAATGATTCAAGATCTGCAGAAGTCATTGCTAATAAAAAAATTCTAAATGCTATAAAAGGATTTCAGATTCTTTAAATGATAGAAATACATAATAATAAACAAATTTTGAACTTCCTAAATACTAATGGAATAAGTAATTTATTACTAGAACCTATCAAACAAGATGGTTCTAATAGACGCTATTTTAGAATTAATAATAATAGTAAAACTTTATTAATGGACTCAAATTCAACGGACAATAATAACGATGTATTTATACAAATTTCACAATATTTAAACAAAATTGGATTGTCTGCTCCAAAAATAATTCAAACAGATAATAAAAATGGATTATTTTTAATAGAAGATTTTGGATCTTTAACATTTAATGAGGCATTAAAAAATAATATCTCTGAGAAATTATTATATTTAAACGCGGTACAATGCTTATCTAAAATTCATACACATGAACTTCCCGCAAACATCCCTATATATGATAATAAATACCTTTTAAAAGAATTAGATATTTTTATAGAATGGTTTTTTAAAGAACATAACATAAAACTTGCTAAGTTAGCGCTTCTAGAATGGAATAAAGCGTGGAAAAAATACCTAAAGGATATAAATAAAAATAATACGAGGCTAGTGTTAAGAGACTTCCATGCCGATAATCTTTTTTGGCTACCAGAAAGAAATGATGTAAAAAAAATTGGATTGATAGATTTTCAGGATGCTTTAATCGGACACGAAGCTTATGATATATCATCTTTACTAGAAGATGTAAGAAGAGATGTTTCGAATGACACAAAAGAATTAGCGATTAAGGAATTTATTAAAATAAATAAAATTAAAAATGAAAATAAATTTCTAAAGAATTATAAGATTTTAACCGCGCAAAGAAATGCAAAAATTGTTGGTATTTTTATTCGACTTGCAAGAAGAGATAATAAAATGAAGTATCTTAAATTTGTGAACAAAGCTATGAATATTTTTCTAACTTCTGCTAAGGAAGCAAAGTTAGATGATATTTTATCATGGATAGATCATTACATTCCAAAAAATAAACTCTTTTTACCTTAATAATTTAAATGTATAAAAAACAAAAAATAACCCAAGCTATTATACTAGCAGCAGGATTTGGAGTAAGGATGCGTCCTCTCACTCTTACTACACCTAAACCTCTAGTAAAATTAAAAAACAAACCCCTTATATTTTATATATTAGAAGAGCTTAAAAAAAACAAAATAAAAAAATGTTTTATTAATGTTCATTATCTTTCCTTAAAAATTAAAAAATATATAGATGAATATAAAAAGACGAATCAGACTATGGAAATCATTATAATAAAGGAAGAAGTAATATTAGATACGGGTGGCGCAATAAAAAATATTATAAATAAAGATAATAGTCAGCCTACTATAGTTATTAATGCAGACTCTCTTATAGTACCTTTTAAATCTATAAGTCCATTATCATTATTAATTGATAATTTTGATTCTAAAAATATGGATTTTCTTTTACTTTTAGATAATTTTAAAGACTCTATTGGATATCATGGTAAAGGTGATTTTTCTTTTTCTAATAAGAATAATCCATCAACAATTATTAGAAATATGAATAAAGGACTCGCATATACAGGATGGCAAATTTTAAATCCTAATGCAGTTAATCAAGTAATAAATAATGTATTCTCCTTAAATTATTGTTATGATAAAGCTATTAAAGAAAATTTAATTTGGGGCATAATAAATACCCATAAATGGTTACATATAGGAACCATAGAAGCTCTTAATGAAGCCAATACATGGTTAGAAAACTATAAATAATGAATTATATATTCTATGATTTTGAAACTACTGGAAGAGAAAGCAACTGGGATCAAATTATACAAGTTGGGGCGGTTCTAACTAATTCAAATTTTCAAGAAATAGATAGATTTGAAGCTAGATGTTCCTTACGTCCTGGCATTATACCATACCCTCAAGCCATACTGGTCAATAAAAGTACTGTGGAAGACCTAACAGATACAAATCTTTCACATTTTTCACTTATTGAATTAATGCTTAAAAAATTTAAATCCTGGGGTATAGCAATATATATAGGTTATAATACAATTAGTTTTGATGAAGAATTCTTAAGAAAATCCTTATTTAAGAGTTTATATGACCCCTACCTTACCATTAATAATGGTAATAAAAGAGCTGACTTATTAAATATTATTAGGGCAAATCATGTCTACTACCCTGATAGTATTAAAATTCCCCTTAATGATAAAGGTAAATTATCATTTAAACTAGACCAAATAGCTCCATTTAATGGTATTAATGACTTTAGTGCTCATGATGCTATAGGAGATTCAATAGCAACTATTAAATTAGCTGCGCTAATCAATCAAACTAGTCCAAAATTATGGGAAGCAAGTCTGATTACTACTAACCGAGAAGATACAAATATTTTTATGAAAGGCAATAAAATTTTTTGTACTACTGAAACATTTTATGGAAAAACTGTGCCATTTGTTGTATCATTACTATGTTTTCACCCTATATACAAATGGGCACAATGTTTTGACCTAAAAAATGACCCTGAAGATTATATAAATATAACACAAGAATCTTTAGCGCATTTTATGTCAAAAAGTCCTAAAATAATTAGATCTGTTAGAAACAATAAAAGTCCAATTATTATGGACTCAGATCACATTTCCAAAATAAATGAATATAAGCATATATCAGAACAAGAATTATTTAAGAGAGCTAAAATAATATCGTCTAATGTAGAGTTTAAACAAACAGTAGAAAAAATTTTAGAAAAACAAGCTTCTGAAAAAGAAGAATTTGTATCACAGGAAGATATTAATTATGAAGAAACAATTTATCATTCTTTTTCTAACAATTATGAAAAAATAGTTATGGAAGAATTTCATCTCTCATCATGGAGAGAAAAATTTAAAATAGCTAATAAATTTAAAGATGAAAGAAATTACTATTTTGCTGAAAGATTAATATATGAAGAAAAACCTTCTTTACTTCCCAAAGAAATTTTTAACAATATAAATAGACATATAGCAAAACAAATTTTTAGCTCTAATAATGAAAAATGGAACACAATTCCAAAAGCTTATAAAGAGATAGATGACCTAAGAGATAAATATGAAGAAGAAAAAAATGAAGATACATTAGACCTCCTAAATAATTTGAACAATTTAATTGAAGATATTGAAAAAAAATACCAAGATGTATAAATTGCAATTAACTTTATTAATAGGGATCCAACTTTATGAGTACTATAAAAATATCTGATGATACATTTGAAGAAAACGTAATTAATAGTGGAAAACCTATTATTATAGACTTTTGGGCAGAATGGTGTGGCCCATGCAAGCAAATAGGCCCAATTCTTGAAGAAATATCTGATGAATATAATGATAAACTTACTATAGGTAAATTAGATGTTGATGAAAACCCTGAGACACCAGGTAAGTATCAAATAAGGGGTATACCTACGATGTTATTATTTAATAATGGAAAGCTAGTTGACACAAAAGTGGGTATGTCTTCTAAGACTGATCTTAAAGAATGGATTGAAAAAAATATTTAAATATTGTCTAGCTTTATTACTTCACCAACTAAATATAGAGAACCAAATATTAAAATTTTAGATTCAGGTAAAATTAATTCTGAATCTAAAGCATCCTTAAGAGAATTTTTATAAAAATTCTTAATATTTTTGCTTTTAGCTATCATTTTTAATTCTTTAATAGCATAAGAGTTCTTTGAATTTTCTAAAGGAACAAAAATAATATAGTTTATATGAGCTTTTAAAATAGATAGTATTTTCCTCACATCTTTATTCTTTAAAAACCCACAAATTAAAATAATATTATTCATTTTCTGATCCTTAATCCATTGTTTTATTATCTTTGCACCTGCTATATTATGTCCACCATCTAACCAAACTTCTGAAGAAGTTGGAATAATTTTTTTAATATTTCCTTTATTAATGAGCTCTAATCTTCCTTTCCACATCGTAGAGGTAATTCCTTCATTAATATGATTATATGAAACTTTTAATTTAGGAAATAAAATTAAAGAAGTAGCTGCGAGTACTGCATTTATTATTTGGTGACGCCCTCTCAGAGATGGAGTAGAAAAAGTATATGTATTATTCTTTAAACCTTTAATTATGAAACCATCATTAATTTCATTAAAAAAAGAATTTTCATTACATATGATTAATTTTGAATTATTTAAAGCACATCTATTGATTAATACTTTTTCTACTAATGAATTTTGTGGAGCAGAAATACAAAGAGTATTATTTTTAATTATTCCAGCTTTTTCCTTAGCTATCATTTCTAGTGTGCTACCTAAAAAATCTGTATGATCAATAGAAATACTAGTTATGATAGTTAAAAGTGGTTTATTAACTACATTAGTTGCATCTAAACGTCCTCCTAAACCTGTTTCAAGTATCGCCACATCTGCCTGCGTATTAGACATTAATAAAAAAGCAATACACGTAAGCATTTCAAATTGTGTAATAGGCTCACCATTATTAACTTCTACACAATAATCTAACATCTCAAAAAGTTTCTCATAACTTATTATTTTATTAGCAATAACAAACCTTTCCGTTACTTCTAATAAATGTGGAGAAGTATAAATATGTATTTTTTTTCCAGAACATATTAAAGACTTAGAAAGAAAAGCAATAGTTGAACCTTTACCATTTGTACCTGCAACATGAATTACAGGAGGTAATTTTAAATGGGGGTTACCTAATTTCGATAGTAGACGATAAATTCTATTTAAAGAGAGGTCAATGACTCTAGGGTAACTAGAAGTAAAATTTTCAAGTTTTTCTAAAAATACTGTGTTATTCATTAATGACTATATGATCTCTCTTTAGAAATATTATTAACTAAATGCATAATAGTGTTAGAAATTACGGCTTTTAAATTTTTACGAGAAACCACATCATCAATCATACCATGATCTAAAAGATATTCGGATGTTTGAAAACCCTCTGGGAGAGTTTCATTAACGGTACTTTGTATAACTCTAGGCCCCGCAAAGCCTATTAAAGCTCCTGGTTCGGCATATGTAATATCTCCAAGCATTGCAAAAGATGCACTCACCCCTCCTGTAGTAGGATCAGTTAATATTACTATATATGGAATATTGTTTTCTTTTAACTTATTTACTGCAATTACTGTCCTTGGTAACTGCATTAATGAAAAAATTCCTTCTTGCATTCTAGCTCCACCAGATGCAGTAAATACTATTAATGGAACATTTAGACTAACTGCTTCTTTTGCTGCCTCAAGAAAGCCTTCACCTACCGCTACTCCCATAGAACCTCCCATAAAATCAAAATCTAGTGCAGCCACTACAGCATTATTACCTCCTATTTGTCCACTAGCTACAATAATAGCATCTTCATTTTTAGATTTCTCTTTGGATACTTTTAGCCTATCTGTATACTTTTTATTATCTTTAAATTTTAAAGGATCAATTACTGTTTGTGGTATATTAATTTCTTTAATTGTTCCTTCATCCAAGACCCAGTTAATTCTCTGGCGTGCTGGCATTTTCATATGATAATCACAAGTCGGACATACGCTTAAAGTTTCTTTCAAGTCTTTATGATAAACCATTTGCTCACAACCGTTACACTTCACCCAAAAATTATTTGTATTTTCAGACTTTTTTACAAGTGCTCTGATTTTAGGTCTTACAAAATTTGATAGCCAACTCATAAAATTTTCCTTTTATGTTTTATAATTATTTAATGCAGTAGATAAGCTTTTCACCAAATTGGCTGCATATTCAGCTATTAATTGATTATTATTCTTATCTTTCTTATACGCCTCATTTATCTTATCTATAATTGCTGAACCCACTACTACTGCATCAGCTGTTTCAGCGATATTAACTGCTTGTTCCGGAGTTCTTATACCAAAGCCAACTGCTATTGGAAGCTTTGTGAACTTTCTGATAATTTCCACCTTATTTTTAATACTAGTAATTTCTGGCGTCTTGGATCCAGTTATTCCTGTCACAGAAACATAATATAAAAAACCAGAAGCATTATTTATTATAATAGGAAGCCTTTCTTCACTTGAGGTAGGTGTGGCTAATCGAATAAAATCGATGTTCTTTTTTAAAGAAGGTATACAAAGCTCAAGGTCTGCTTCAGGAGGAAGATCGACAATTATTAAACCATCAACTCCTATTGCTTTGATATCTTCGAGAAATAGATCAACACCATATTTATATATGGGATTATAATAGCCCATAAGCACAATAGGAATACTTGCATTAAATTCTCTAAATTCTTTAACTAATTGTATAGTTTTTTTTAGAGTTTGCCCGGCTTCTAACGCCCTTAAGTATGAGGCTTGAATTCCTGGCCCATCCGCCATTGGATCCGTAAATGGCATACCTATTTCTATAATATCTGCTCCAGAATCTGGTAATTTTTTTAAAATTTCTAAGGATGACTCATAATTAGGATCACCCGCTGTAACAAAAGTTATTAATCCTTTTTTTTTCTGCTTTTTTAATTCATCAAACTTCATTTTTATTTTTTTTAACTCATGCATTACAGTTTTACTCCTAATTTTTCAGCAACTGTAAATACGTCTTTATCTCCTCTTCCACATAAATTCATTATAATAATATGGTCTTTATTTAATTTAGGAGCAATTTTCATGACATACCCTAACGCGTGTGAAGGTTCTAAAGCAGGAAGTATGCCTTCATATTGAGCACAAAATTGAAAAGCGTCTAAAGCTTCTTTATCTTCTATTGCCACATAGTTTACTCTGGCCACATCTTTTAAATAAGAATGTTCTGGACCTACTCCAGGATAATCTAATCCTGCAGAAATAGAATGTGCTTCAGTAATTTGCCCATCTTCATCATGTAATAAGTAAGTTCTATTACCATGTAATACCCCAGGTGAACCCAAGGATAAAGAAGCAGCATGCATATCTGTTGTTAATCCCTTACCAGCTGCCTCTACCCCATATAGATCAACTAATTTATCATCTAAAAAAGGATAAAATAAACCCAAAGCATTTGATCCTCCGCCAATGCATGCAACCAAACTATTAGGAAGCCTTCCTTCAGCTTCCATAATTTGTTCTTTAGTTTCTTCTCCTATAACTGATTGAAAATCTCTGACTAACATAGGATAGGGATGGGGTCCTGCAGCGGTTCCAATTATATAAAAAGTATCTTCAACATTTGATACCCAATCCCTAAGCGCCTCATTCATAGCATCCTTTAAGGTTTGAGAGCCCGACTCTACTGGAATTACAGTTGCTCCTAGTAGTTTCATTCTAAAAACATTAGGTGCTTGCCTTTCTATATCTCTTGCACCCATATAAACTGTACACGGTAATCCAAAAAGTGCACACACAGTGGCGGTGGCAACTCCATGTTGCCCTGCACCAGTTTCTGCAATTATTCTAGACTTACCCATTCTTTTTGCGAGCAGTACCTGCCCTATACAATTATTAATTTTATGAGCACCCGTATGATTTAATTCATCTCTTTTAAAGTATACTTTTGCTCCTCCTAATTTATTAGTAATTCTAGATGCAAAGTATAGAGGAGATGGTCTACCGATATAATGCTTATTCCAATATTTAATTTCTTCAGAAAAATTTTTATCTTTTTTAGCTTTTTTATATTCTGCTTCAAGTTCTAATATTAATGGCATTAAAGTTTCAGCAACAAACTTTCCTCCATATATATCAAAAAAACCTTCTTCATCTGGTCCATTTTTGTATGAATTTAATGATTCTTTCATGGTTTAACCTTATTTTCTAAATTATGAACTTTTTGAGCAAATAACTTCATTAATTTCTTACTTTTACTACCTAAATTATACTCTATACCAGAAGAAACATCTATAGCTTTTGTGCCTGTAAAATTAATAGCTTCCTTAATATTGCTCAAGTTTAGCCCTCCTGATAATATCCATGGTTTTTGTTTATCCAACCATAATTTATTATTTTTTATTATATTCCAATCAAAAAATTTTCCAGTTCCTCCATTATACCCATTTTTATTTTCATTTTTTGTGTCAAATAAAAAAAAATCACATGCATCTGAATAGGTTTCTATTGATTTTAAATCTAATTCATCCCCTATTGGAATAGCTTTTATGATATCTATATTAAAAATATTTTTAATTTCCTCACACCTCTCAACTGTTTCTGAACCATGTAATTGAATATAATTTATTCCTGAATTTATACCCATTTCAATATAATCATTTGAAGGATTTACAAAAACTCCAACAAATTTTATTTTATCTTTAAATTGTGCAATAATATTTTTGGATTTCTCAAATTCTATGTATCTAGAAGAACCTTTCTCAAATATAAATCCTGCCCAATACGCTTTTTGCTCATATGCGCAAGCTACATCTTCATTATTAGTCAAACCACAAAATTTTATTTTAGGATAAGAAAGCATATTTATATTTCTAAAGAAATATTATTAAGAGCTCGTACAGGATCAATAGCTTCTGTTATTGGCCTACCGATAACTAAAAAATCAGCTCCATCACTGATTGCTTGAGATGGCGTCGTAATTCTTTTCTGGTCATTCATTATCCCACCTGCTGGCCTGATGCCAGGTGTTACTAAAATAAGATTTTGGCCCATCTTCTTTTTAACTATTTTTAACTCTTTAGCAGAACAAACCATTCCATCTAAATCTGCATCTTTTGCTAATTTAGCCAAACGAATAACTTGGTCTTCAACTTTTCCAATAAGACCTAATGAAGTGAAATCATTATCATCAATACTGGTTAGAACAGAAACCCCTAAAATTAATGGTATTTTTAATGAATTTTTTGCACAGTATTCTTTAACTTCTTCCATTGTTCTATGAAGCATATTATAACCACCTGAAAGATGAACTGTCATCATATAAGGTTCCATATTTAATGATGCTTTTATTGCTCCTGCTACAGTATTAGGTATATCGTGAAATTTTAGATCTAAGAAAATTTTTATACCTGTTTCTGAAATTTTATTAATGCCTTCTGGACCATTTGCACAGAAATACTCTAAACCTAATTTAAAAGCACCAACATCCGGAATAAGCTTAGTCAAAGCTAATGCTTGACTGATATCTATAGTATCCAAAGCTACTATTATTTTTTTTTTAGAATCCATTAACAATATTTTCCTAGTTATTTTTTTTCTTGAAAAAAAGAGATAAAAACATGCCTAAAAGTATTCCTGCAGTTAAAAAAACTATTGTTAAAAAAAACAGTGGAATTTCAATTTTACTTTCCAAAGGCCAAAT
>JAQWRB010000081.1 GCA_029243935.1 Alphaproteobacteria bacterium | reverse complement strand
CCATTTTATATAACTTTGATTGCAGTACTTTCTAATTTATTTTCATTTAATTGGAAAGGAAGAATACAAAAAAAATGAAAAACGAATCTCTAAATTATCTTGCTTTCAGGAAATTACTTTCAAATAGATCATCTCTATTGTCTTTGTTTGTAATTGTTCTTTGTTTTTTTACAAGCTTTTGTTCATACCTATTTATTCCAGATAAAACACCATATGCTAATCAAATGTATCTTGAACTAGCAACTCTTCCTCCGTTTTCAGAAACCCAATTTTTAGTTACACCAAAAAATAATATTGTTAGTCAAAGTTTTTTTGAGTATTTCTTTAAAGGCAAAAAAATGGATGTCATAAAAACACCAATAGTTGATTATAATGAATTTACAGGCGGAGTAAATTATATTTTACTATCTACAAATGAGAAAGTAAAATATACAGGATCTTATTTTATTAAAAATCAGACTTTCTGGCTAGGCACTGATAGGTTTGGAAGAGATTTGTTAAGTAGAATTATTTATGGTGTTAGAGTTTCTATGGCTGTTGGTATTATAGCAGTATTTATCTCATTAATTATTGGAATAACTTTAGGTCTCATTTCAGGTTTTTATAGAGGAATAATTGATGATATAATTATGTGGTTTGTAAATGTTATATGGTCTATCCCAACACTTTTAATGGTTATTGCTATTACATTGGCCTTGGGTAAAGGGTTTTGGCAGGTATTTGTAGCCGTTGGATTAACCATGTGGGTAGAGGTTGCAAGAATAATAAGAGGGCAGGTAATAGCAATTAGAGAATTAGAATATATAGAAGCAAGTAAGGTTTTGGCATATTCCCCATTCCGTATAATCACTAAACATATTTTACCTAATGTAATTGGACCTGTAATAGTTATATCAGCAGCTAATTTTGCCGCAGCTATATTAATTGAAGCCGGTTTATCTTTTCTCGGAATAGGAGCTCAACCACCAATACCATCTTGGGGAAGTATAATTAAAGATCATTATTCTTATATTATAATGGATAAGGCATATTTAGCTATAGTTCCGGGAACAGCAATTATGATCCTTGTACTATCATTTATGGTTTTAGGAAATGGATTAAGAGATGCTTTTGATGTAAGAAATTAAAAGATTAGAAGTCCAGTAATAAAAATCATTCCTCCCAAAAGCATTAATAGTAATGTGTAGGGTAAAATCTCTTTTGCTTTTAAGCCAGTAATACCTAGTAATGGTAGAGCCCAAAAAGGCTGTAGCATATTTGTTATTTGATCACCATAAGCAAGAGACATTACTGATTTTGGTATTGAAACTCCAAGTTTCATTGCTGCTTCTACAATTACAGGGCCTTGTATTGCCCATTGACCACCACCACTTGGAACAAAGATATTTACTAATCCTGCACTAAAAAAAGTCAAGATAGGAAATGTGTTTTCATTTGAGATAGAAATAAATAAATCAGACATTAATTCAATCATACCAGTATCTTTCATGATTCCCATTATCCCAAAATATAATGGGAATTGAATTAAAATTCCAGAAGCTCCTTTAATTGCACTATCTACCGATTTTATAAATTGAAAAAAATTCTTGTGTAAAATAATACAAAGTCCAAGAAGAGATAAATTAATGAAATTTGGAGTAATAAAGTTTAATGTAATTTTATCTGGAAATAAAATTGCCTTATAAAAACAATAGATAATAATAACTCCTCCAAAAATATAAGCTATAAAATTAGAGTGATCTATTTTTTCTGCTCCATCTAAGTTGATTTTTTTTACTTTTTCTATTTCAATTATATTAATTAATTCAGATTTAGTTTTCTTAGCTAAAAAGAACATAAATATTGGTAACAATAAAAGTAAGCTTATTGATATTGTTATATTCATTGTAGAAAAAATAGTTTCTGCT
>JAQWRB010000080.1 GCA_029243935.1 Alphaproteobacteria bacterium | reverse complement strand
ATTTCAATATTTAAACCCTTTTTATAAAGATCGATAGAATCCTGACCAGCAACATTAAATGTATCAATTAAATTTTCTGCTATTTTTTTTAATTCATCTCTATTCATTTATTTTTTCTAGTCTTACATTTTCAACATTAATCACTCTTTTACCAAAGTTTTCAAAATTAACCGTAACTTTATTACCAATAATTGATTGTACTTGCCCAATACCCCAATCTTTATTTGTGGGATTAATAACGTGATCGCCTGGTTCAAAATCAATAAGCATCATGGAAAATCGTTTATAATTAGATTATACACTTAAATAATGAATTCTCTAGGAATTAATAAATCTAAAAAAGATACCAAGGTAGTCGTCGCTATGTCTGGTGGGGTAGACTCATCTGTTGTGGCTGCTTTAATGAAAGAAGAAGGTTATGATGTAACTGGTATTACCTTAAAATTATATGATGATATTAAACAATCAAAGGAAGGAAGGCAGTGTTGTGCGGGTCAGGATATCTTAGATGCTAAAAGAGTATCTGATAATATTAACATCAATCACAAAATTTTATTTTATCAGAAAAAATTTAAATCAGAGGTAATAGATTCATTTATAGACAGTTATGCAGCTGGCGAAACTCCGATACCGTGTGTGCAGTGTAATCAGACTGTTAAATTTAGAGATCTTTTTAAATACGCGAAAGATTTAAAAGCAGACGCTTTAGTAACAGGACACTATGTTGCTAGAGAGCAAAATAATGGGCATGCTAATATGTATAGAGCAAAGGATGAAAACAGGGATCAAAGTTATTTTTTGTTTAGCACAACTCAAGAACAACTAGATTATTTAAGATTCCCACTAGGAAAAATTGATAAATCAGAAACAAGATCTATTGCTAAAAAATTAAACTTAAACGTTGCTCAAAAACCGGATAGCCAAGATATATGTTTTGTGCCTAATGGTGACTACGCATCTGTTATTAAAAAATTTAGACCAGAGTCTTTCAAGCAAGGAAAAATTCTTAATATTCATGGAAATCAAATAGGTGAACATGAAGGTATAATTAATTACACAATTGGCCAAAGAAAAGGTATTAAAATAGCAAGTAACAATCCTTTATATGTTGTCAACATTGATGCAGAAAAAAATACTATTATTGTAGGTAGTAAAGAATGTTTGGAAGTTAAGGAAATTAAATTAAGAGAATTAAACATTCTAGGATCAAAAGAAGAATTTAATAATGTTGTTAATATTAAAGTAAGATCTACAGGGAGACTTTTAAAAGCAAAAATAGATCTGTTAGAAAATTCAGCTAATGTAGAAATTTTAGATAAAGAAACAGGAGTTTCTCCCGGTCAAGCATGTGTTTTTTATTCCAAAGATGATTTTGGGGATAAAGTTCTTGGAGGCGGTTGGATACATAAGACAATCAATAAAAATTTATCCACGTAACTCACAGTACAATTCAACGTGCCTTATTGTAACGTAAAAGGTGATACACTTATTTTTTAAATATGTTTTAATACTTTTAATTAAGAGGCAACTCTTAACTGGCCATTTAAAGAAAAACCGAGAGGTTCAAGTTTAAAGGGCAGAAAGGTGGACCTAGTAGCGCTAGAATAGTTCATCGGGACGGCTTGGCGGTAGCGCCTAAAACGACGAGCCAAAA
>JAQWRB010000177.1 GCA_029243935.1 Alphaproteobacteria bacterium | reverse complement strand
TCCCACGATTTTATATTCACCAAACTTTTTAAGTGTTAGAGCTTTCATTTCATCTTCACTGAAAGTACGGTCGATTGTTGTTGTACTTAAGATTTGAGAATAAGTTTTTGTCGCACCAGATACACTATCAGTTACAACAGAATTACTTGCAGAACATTGTGCTGCAGGAACACCTAGCAATCTAGCAGCAGCTTCAACTAAAGCAATTCTCGCTGATGCCCCTATTCTTGAGTTACGATCGAAAGTCCAGTTCACTGACCATGAACCACCTGTGATCATAAAACCCCATTTTTCAGCAGTATCTGGATAATCAATTCTTACATCATTCCAGTCTACTTCTAACTCTTCAGCTACAGATTGCGCTAAAGCAGTACCAACATGCTGACCAATTTCAGCTTTTGTAATGTGCACAGTTGCAATACCTGAAGCATCCATAGTTAAGAACACTTGGTGATCAAATGTACCAGCAGCAAGAGCTTCACGAGCTCCACCAGTTACACCTGAAAGACCAGAGTAACCAACTACTAAACCTGTTCCAGCTACAGCAGAACCCACAAGCATTTCGCGTCGTGTGATTCCTTTTAAATTTTTATCAAATTTTGTCAAGTTCTATGCTCCCATTATTTCTGATGCACGACGAACACCTTTTTTGATTCTTACATATGTAATGCAACGACATAAATTACCTTGCATTGCATCAAGTATTTCTGAATCACTTGGTGATGGGTTGCTATCTAAGAAAGCAGCCGCATTCATCATTTGACCTGACTGACAGTAACCACACTGTGGTACTTGTAATTCAAGCCATGCTTGTTGCACTGGGTGTTGACCCTTTGGATCTAGACCTTCAATAGTAGTTATTCTAGAACCCTCCGCGTCTGCTAATTCGATTTGACAAGAACGCACTGCTTCACCATCTAGATGAACAGTACATGCTCCACATAAACCCATGCCGCAGCCAAACTTAGTACCAGTTAAACGCAAATGTTCGCGAATAACCCATAACAGTCTAGTATCTGCTGGTGCATCGGCTACGTAAGATAGTCCATTTATATTCAATACAGCCATATTACCTCCACTGTGTGAACGTTAATTTAAGTGGGAACTAGAAAAAAAACCTATATTTCAAGGCCTGCAATTAAAAGGACCTTAAATCCTTTAAACTACAGCTTCCTCCCTTTACTCCCTCGTAGAGCATAAGTTAACGCAAGACAATAGGCAGATCAAGTTATTTTTAATTTTATTCTAAGCGGTATATATCGTGTTATATTGCGCTTTAAAGTTCTAAACGCATCTTCCCCCATCAACCTCTAACATTACCCCCGTTATGAAGTCAGCTTCATCAGAGGCTAAATACAAGGCAGCATTTGCCATATCTCTAGGTTTACACAAGCGTCCTAGAGGGACTGTAGAGACAAACCTATTGTAAGATTCGTCTTTAGGACCATCTCCTAAAAAACCATCAAGCATTGCTGTATCCCCTGCAACTGGGCATAACCCATTAACTCTTATATTATCTGATGCCAATTCAAGGGACAAACCTTTAGTCATAGTTACTAAAGAGCCTTTGGAAGCATTATAAGCTGTTAAACCAGGTCGAGGTCTAATGGCGGCTGTTGAAATCGTATTAATAATTACTCCAGGTGTTTTCTGCTTCCTAAATATTGGAACAGAATGAACTGCTCCTAAATAAACAGATTTTACATTAATTTTAAATAAAGCATCAAACTCTTCTTCTGAGGTTTCAATTAAAGGGGTAGGTCTCATTCCAATAGCAGCGTTTTGAATTAAAATATCCATCTTTCCAAAAGCTTCACAACTTCTATCAATCATTTCTTTAGTTTGACTACTATCTGAAACATCCACACCAAAGGCTATTGCATTACCACCATCTTTATTAATCTCAGATGCTACACTTTCTGCACCATCAAGATTGATATCTGCAACTAATACTTGTGCTCCTTCTTTTGCAAAACGTTTTGCAATACCCTCTCCAAATCCAGATGCCGCACCTGTAACAATCGCCACTTTATTTTTAAGTCTCATTATCAATCTCCTCAAATTAATTATTTAAATAATTTTATTATTGTTTTTATACATTAAAAGTATTATTCGAGTAATAATATATAAAATTACTTATAGAAAATAAAAATGTTTAAAAATAAAAATCTAATAATATTCATTTCAATGTTTTTGTTACTTAATATCAAAAACAGTTATTCAAATAATATAGAATGTATAAATGAATCAGAAAACATAATCTGTAATTATGAAATTACAACTGAGAATAATAATGCATCTGATTTAGGTACGTATAATATAAATATTAATTTAATAAAGATTAAAAAAATTACTGGCATAATAAATGGCAATATGCTTATAAGCGCTGGTTTATGTAAAGAAGAATTAAAAACAAGAGCCAAAGAAAAAATTCAAATTGCACAATCATTAAAAAAGCAATCATATAATTTTCCTTTATTCTTGCATAAAAAAGCAATTATTGCTGATTTTTGTGTAAATATAGTCATAGATAATTGTATTGACAGCTGTGGAGACCTAATTAGATTAGAAGGCAATATATCGGCTATTATGAAGATGGAAAAGAGAAACTAAATATAAAAAATATATGGAGAATTAAATGAAAAAAATAAAAAAATACTCTAGAAGAGAAGTTTTAAGAACAAGCGCAAGTATAACTTCTGTTTTAACTATAGGTGCAGGATTTCCTTCAATTCTTAAAGCTGAAAACAATATTAAAGTAGGTATTCCCACTATATTATCTGGAAGAGTGGCTCAATTAGGTATCTCTGTTACTAATGCAATAAAAATGGCAGTCAATAATTTTAATAATGCTGGTGGTTTAGATGGACGTAATATTGAATTAATAATACGTGATAGCAGAGCTAAACCTGACGAAGCAGCTAGAGTATGTAGAAATTTTATAAACTCTGATAAAGTTGATGTAATTCTTAATGCTGAAGCCTCTGGCGCATCTTTCGCTGTTCAAGAAGTAATTCGTGAAAGTGGCACTCTTTGCCTACACACTGTCTCAGAAACCTCTTCTCTAACTGCAGACCCATCTATAAGAGCATGGAATGCCTTTAGATTCTCTAGAATAGGTATTCATGATGCAGTAGGAAGTGCAAAATATGCAGCAGAAATTGCAAAAGAAAAAGGATTAAAAACATGGATGTCCGTAAATCCAGACTATGCATATGGGAGAGATAGTGACGATACTTTCTTTTGGGCTTTGAAGAAGTTTTCTCCAGGATTTGAAATTAAAGGAAAAGGATGGCCTAAAATATTTCAACCTGATTATACAGAAGTTATCACACAGATTGCCAGGGCAAAACCAGATGCAATATATACTAGCCTATGGGGAGGAGACCTTGTATCCTTTATAGATCAGGCTCTATTGTATGGAATTTTTAAAAATACTGAACTTTTTGCTATTAATTTGGCTGATTATACTACAATGAGTGCAGTAAGAAACCTTCCAAAAGGATTACATTCTGCTACTAGATATGTTGCCGCTTGGCCTAACACGCAAGATAATAGAGATTATGACAAATCTTATACAGATATTTATGGAGATCATCCAACTAATTGGTCATGGGAAGCATCAGTAGGAATAGATTACTTAATTAATGCCTTAAAAGAAACTAGAAGCACAGATACGAAAAAGTTAGCAGAAGCTATAAAAGGCAAAACTAGAAAATCTTTTATGGGCGTAGGTGATGGTAATACGGTTTCTATTAGAGATAGAGACCAAACTATAGTAGATTATTCAATAGGTTGGGGAACAACTATTTCAAACGAACCTTATATGACAGGAATTCAAGGAGCAGATTGGAATACTATTAAAGAACTTGAAAATGAATGGCTAACAGATAAAGGGTGGCTGTAATTTTTAAATTTAATAATCATATATAAATAAGGCCATTTTATGGAAATTTTTGCTCTCTTAGATTGCATTATATCCCCTGCTTGCCTTCTATCTCAAGCAGCAGGCGGATTAAAAATCGGCATGTTACTTTTTCTTGTAGCATCTGGTTTAACTTTGGTTTTTGGAGTTCTTGGTGTCATCAATTTTGCTCATGGAGCATTATATATGCTTGGGGCATATTTTTCCTGGCAGATAATGTCTATAACTGGTCATTTTGGTTTATCCGTTATTCTAGGGGCATTAGGCGTGGGTATATTTGGGCTTTTATTTGAAAGAATACTAATAAGTAGAGTTTATAATGCTGACCTCCTTGTCCAAATACTATTATGTTATTCGGTAGTTTTAATATTAGATGATTTAGTCATGATAATTTGGGGAGATGAATTTTTATCAAGCGTTGGAGTACCTGAAGTATTTCAAGTTCCTCCACTATTTATTTTTGATGCAATAATTCCACCTTTTCATTTAGCAATAATTTCAATGAGCTTTATAGTAGGACTAATTTTGTGGTTTATTATGACAAAAACAAGGTTTGGAAGATTAGTAAGAGCTGCTGCAGTTAATCCAAAAATGTTAGAAGCTTTAGGTATAAATATTAACTTGCTAAGAGCATGTGTTTTTATGCTTGGTAGTTTTTTAGCTGGATTAGGTGGTGCACTAGCAGCAAGTGTCGGTAGTGTCGTTTCAGGTATGGGTAACTCCATAATAATAGAATCTTTTATAGTAACTGTCATTGGAGGAATGGGTTCTATTAGTGGAGCATTTTTAGCTTCATTAATTATTGGTATGGCAAGATCATTTGGTGCGGTTGCGATGCCTTTATTTACCGATGGATTAATGTTTCTAATTATGGTTCTTGTTCTAGTATTAAGACCACAAGGCCTAATGGGCAATAAAAAATAATGCTTTTCTTAAATAAAGATAATTTTCAAAGAGATGTTTTTTTAGGACTATTAGTATGGCTTATACTAATAATGTTTTATTTTATTTTTCCTGACCCGGGTATCCACGATATAATTCAAAAAGTTTTTATTCTAGGTTTATTTGCTATGTCTTTAAATATTTTAATAGGCTACCTAGGTTTAATAGCCTTTGGACATGCGGCATTTTTTGCTTCAGGTGCTTATACATTAGGATTATTTTTACAATCTGACTTTGTATCAAATTTAGCAAGCTTTTCTATTCCTGTAGCGATGCTTTTAGCTGTATTAGTATCTGGCATTTTAGCGACTCTAATCGGAGCTATATGCATTAGACTCAAAGATATATATTTTTCTTTTCTTACACTTGCATTTCAAATGTTAATTTATAGCATTATTTTAGCGTTAGTAAATATTACAGGGGGAGATCAAGGATTAATGGGAGGTTTTCCTAAGCCTCCTTTCTTGGGAATTAACCTGGGAAAACCTTTTGATTTTTATGCATTCACGATATTTATATCAATAATCACTATTGTCATACTTAGACAAATAATAGAATCTCCGTTTGGATATGGTTTAAGAATGATTAGGGATAATTCTGAAAGACCAGCTGCACTTGGTTTTAGTAATCAAAAACATAAACTTATTGCTTTTATTATTGCGGGTTCTATAGCTGGGCTAGCAGGATCTCTTCAAGCTTTATTAGATGTAGGTGCATATCCAGAATGGGCATTTTGGTCAAAATCAGCAGAACCTCTATTTATGATTTTATTAGGAGGAATGCATTCTTTCTTAGGGCCACTTATGGGGGCATTAATATTTGAAATTCTTAATGATTTTGTAACTGCTAATACGCGCTACTATGGATTAGTTCTAGGACTAGTTATTTTATGTTTTGTTTTAGGTCTAAAAAAAGGCCTTTTAGACTGGATTTTAATAAAATTCAATAGAAAGTAATATCTTTAACTATGTTAAAATTAGATAAATTATCAAAAAGTTTTGGGGGCATACTGGCTACAGATGATGTTTCCTTAGAGTTGAAACCAAATTCTATAAATGCTGTAATTGGACCTAATGGAGCTGGAAAGACTACTTTATTTAATCTAATTACTGGAAAAATTTCTCTTGATAAAGGTCAAATATTTATAGGAAATAAAAATATAACTAACCTAACAGAATCAGAAATAACACATTTAGGTGTTGCGCGAGCATTTCAAATTACAAATATATTCCCCACCCTCTCTGTAAAAGATTCAATTAAAGTAGCTTTGCTAGCTAAACAGCATGGATTAAATAATATGTGGAATAGATTTAAAACTCATTCAATTAATAACAAGGCTGAAATTATAGCAAAATTATCTGGATTAACAAAATCGTATGATACTATAAGTTCAGAATTAAGTCATGGTGATCAAAAACTATTGGATATAGCATTAGCGTTAGCTCTTAAACCTAAAGTACTGCTTTTAGATGAACCAACAGCAGGAATGGGCCCAGAAGAACGCTGGAAAATGATTGATAGAATACAAAAGCTATGGAAAAAAACAAAAATGACTGTACTTTTTATCGAGCATGATATGGACATAGTATTTGATACTGCTCAAAATATTTATGTACTTCAACAAGGGTCCATAATAGCTGAAGGAACTCCTAAAGAAATCAAAAACAATAAAAAAGTTATCGAAGCATATCTCGGTGGAGGAAAAAAATAATGGAACTACTAAAAGTGCAGAATATAAATGCTTTTTATGGTAATAGCCAAGTTCTTTTTGATATGAATCTTAATATTACAAACAATAATATTATAGCGTTACTAGGAAGAAATGGTGCTGGCAAAAGTTCTACATTTAAGGCTATTAATGGTTTAATAAGTGTGAATTCTGGTTCTATATTATTAAAAGGTAAGGAATTAATCAAACAATCTACAAGTAAAAGAGCTTTATCGGGAATAGGTTATGTTCCTGAAGATAGACAAGTTTTTCCTGAACATACAGTTGAGGAAAATCTTGATTTAGGGAAAAAAAATAGTTCAGAAGGCAAAAATAACTGGCCAATAGATAAAGTATGGGAAACATTTCCCATATTAGCTAAATTAAAAAATAGAATGGCAGGACAATTATCCGGAGGAGAGCAACAAATGCTTTCTATTGCGAGAACTTTAGTTGGAAATCCAGAAATTCTTTTACTGGATGAGCCTTCAGAAGGACTTGCTCCAATAATTGTAGAGGATATAGCTGCAATTTTAAAAAATTTAAAAAAGCTTGGAGTTACAATTCTACTTGCTGAACAAAATATGCACTTTTGTTTAGAAGTTGCAGAAGAAGCAATAATTATTGATAGAGGAAAATCAGTATGGAATGGTTCATTAAAAGACCTGCAAAAAGATACTAAAACTAGAGATAAATATTTGGCAATTTAATAAAAATATTAACGCGACAAAGTTTTCATAGCCGCTTCAATTCCAGCTAAATTTAACTCATACATTTTTTCTTCAAAAATTTCACGTATCATTTTATTAGATGCAGAAGAATTCCAAATTTTTTTATTTTCTGGATTTAGCCAAGCAACAGAGTCAAAATGAGAAGTAATTCTATCTAGCCATAAAGCTCCTGACTCTTCATTCCAATGTTCTATAGAACCTCCAGCATAAGCGACCTCATATGGGCTCATAGAAGCATCACCTACAAATAAAACTCTATAATCACTTCCATATTTTCTAATTACATCCCAAGTAGAAATAATATCATCAGATGACCGAGGATTATTTTTCCATAAGTTTTCATAAGGACAATTATGAAAATAAAAATGTTCTAAATCCTTAAACTCACTTTTAGAAGCAGAAAATAGCTCTTCACATGCTTGAATATATGGATCCATAGAACCACCTACATCTAAAAATAATAATAATTTTACTCTATTTTTTCTTTCTGGCATCATTTTAACATCAAGATAACCACCATTATTAGCTGTTGCAGAAATAGTTCCATTCAAGTCAAATTCATCTGGTGTTCCTGTTCTCGCAAAATGTCTTAACCTTCTAACAGCAACTCTTATATCTCTTATTCCTAAAGTTTTTTTGTCATCAAAATTTGTCCATAACCTTTTCTCCCAAACTTTTACAGCTCTACCTTGCCTTTGACCTTCATTACCTATTCTAATACCCTCAGGGTTATATCCACCTGAACCAAAGGGTGAAGTTCCACCTGTTCCAATCCATTTATTCCCACCTTGATGCCTTTTTTTCTGCTCCTCAAGCCGCTCTTTTAATGTTTCTAATAACTTATCCCATCCTCCTAAAGATTTTATTTTTTCTTTATCTTCATTTGTAAGGTTTTTTTGTAAGGCATCTTTAATCCAATCTTCTGGAATATTCTCAAGTATTTCTCCTCCTACTTTTAAGGCTCCTTCAAAAAATTCAGAAAATGTTTTATCAAATTTGTCAAAGTGCCTCTCATCTTTTACTAAAGAAGCTCTAGCAAAATGATAAAAAGAATCTGTATCTAGATTTGTTACACCTGCATCTAAACCTGCAATGAAATCTAAATATTCTCTAATAGATACAGGAACACCTGCACCTTTGAGTTGATGAAGAAAACTTATAAACAAATCACACCTTCAATTTTTATTTAGATCTTTTTACTCTTTTTTCACAGTCTTCAGCAAATTCCCAGCTTTCTATTTCTGGAACACATTTTCCTGCCTCCCCTTTTACTCTAAAACAAGCATATGTGATTAGATCAACTGTGGTAGTTTTTTCATCAAATGAGCAAACATCTTTAACATCGATATTCTGAATAAGTGCCTCTGTTTCATTAGTTGTAATACACCTACCCCTACGTGAATCTAGCCAGTGCATAGATTGTCCAACTACCATAGCTACAGGGTCTTTCCCAAAATTTGTTAAACACACTTCTTTTGCGAAACTATTTGAGATAGAAAAAATAATAATAGTAAAAAAAGATATGATTATAAAAAAAAAATTTAGTAAGTAAGTAATTCTATATTTAAAAAACAACATTATTAACTCCTTAAGTTTAGTTATTATCTCGTCTTGCCATAAAAGCTAAACGCTCGAACATATGAATATCTGCTTCATTCTTTAAAAGAGCTCCATAGAGAGGAGGAAGAGCATTCTTAGAATCCTTTTGTCTTAAGATTTCAGGAGAAATATCCTCAGCTAAAAGCAGCTTAATCCAATCTAATAGTTCAGATGTAGTAGGTTTCTTTTTAATGCCGGGAACCTCTCTTACTTCAAAGAATGATTGAAGCGCAGCATTTACTAATTTAGTTTTTATTTTAGGAAAATGAACTTCAATAATTGATTTCATTGTTTCTTCATCTGGAAACCTTATATAATGAAAAAAACATCTACGTAAAAAAGCATCCGGTAAATCTTTCTCGTTATTAGATGTAATAATTACTATAGGCCTTTTTTTAGCAACTATATTTTTCTTAGTTTCATAAACATAAAATTCCATTTTATCTAATTCTAATAATAAATCATTAGGAAATTCAATATCTGCTTTATCTACTTCATCTATCAATAATACTGGCTTTTTATCGGCAACAAAAGCATCCCACAAAACACCTCTTTTAATATAATTATTTATATCTTCTACTCTTGCATCACCTAACTGAGAATCTCTAAGTCTCGAAACCGCATCATACTCATAGAGGCCCTGTTGCGCTTTTGTAGTAGATTTAACATGCCATCTTATTAAAGATTTCCCTAATGCCTTTGCCACTTCTTCAGCTAGCATAGTTTTACCTGTGCCAGGTTCACCTTTTATAAGTAATGGTCTTTCCAATGTAATAGAAGCATTAACAGCTAATGCTAAATCTTCAGTAGCCACATACTTATCTGACCCTGTAAAAAAATCTTCCAAAACCTTCTCCTTAACTAACTTAATTTATTATTTTCTATATATATAGATAATGTTAAAAATAATATAGTAAATTAGATTAAGAATTAGTATAAATTAATTACACTTGAGATTGTAACCAATTTTCTTTTCCTATTTTTTCTACAAGTTCTAGTTGTGTCTCTAACCAATCATAATGTTCCTCTTCTGAAGCCAATATTTGTCTAAATATATCCCTGCTAACAAAGTCAGAAACCTTTTCACAATGCTGAATTGCAACCTTTAAATCTGGAATAGCCTTAACTTCTATCTGAAAATCACAATTTAAACATTCTACTGGCTCTTCACCTATCATGATTTTATGCATTTCTTGTACATTAGGAATACCATCTAAGAATAATATTCTTTCAATAATCATGTCAGCATGTTTCATTTCATCTATTGATTCTTCATACTCTTTTGTACCTAGTTTTTCATAACCCCAATCTTTGAACATTCTAGAGTGAAGAAAATACTGATTAATAGCCGTTAATTCATTAGTTAAAACTCTATTAAAATGCTTAATAACTTCTTTATCACCTTTCATAAATAGCTCCTTTAAATCTGTTTACGTAAATAATATATGGGATAAAAATACTTTAAAATCAAGAAAAATTGTTTAAAAACAAGAGGTTGAGATGCATTCTCATTCTCAATAACAATAAAAAAAATTATAAAAAAATTTAACTAAACTAACTCAAAGAAATTAAGAATTATATATTTATAGGAGATAAATTATTAAAATCTACTGATTTATTAGCAAAGGATTCTTTAGATTGTTCTTCTTTTAATACATTATCAATAGTTTCTAAACATTTCCCACACTGCATTCTACAGCCAAGTTTCTTATAAACTTGACGCGATTTAGATACTCCTTGAGATTTAACCCTTCGGACATCCCTGCATGTGAATGCGTTGCATATGCAAACGTACATATTAAGTTTCCTTTTTCATGACTATATTAATTACAGTTGATAATGAAAGTCAATCTCAATTTGAAATTAATAAAAAATAAATATTAATAATAATAAATATTTGTTAATATGTGTAACAAAATAATTACTTAAAGAGTTAAAAATGGATAAAAGATTAACAGTTCGTGATATACGAAAAAGAAAATTAATGGATGATACTCAAGAACCTATAGTATCCTTGGTCTGTTACACATCACAAATGGCTAGATTAATTAATGATCATGTTGATGTAATTCTTGTAGGCGATAGTTTAGGAATGACAATATACGGATATCATAACACATTATCTGTTACATTAGATATGATGATAAATCATGGTGCTGCTGTAGTTAGATCTACTACTAAACCTCATATTGTTGTTGATATGCCTTTTGGAAGTTATGAAGAATCACCACAAGTAGCTTTTAAATCAGCAAGTAAAATAATGAGAGAAACTGGTGCACAATCTGTAAAATTAGAAGGTGGAGAAGAATTTGCAGATACTATTAAATTTATGACTCAAAGGGGAATTCCTGTAATGGGGCATATAGGCCTTATGCCACAAAGAATTCAAACTTTAGGAGGTTTTTTTACTCAAGGTAAAACAGAAAAAGAATCTATTAGACTAATAAATGATGCAAAAGCAATATCTGAAGCTGGAGCTTTTTCTATGGTTGTAGAAGCAATACCTGAAGAAGTGGCTACTAAAATAACTAATAGCGTTGAAGTTCCTACCATAGGTATTGGTGGTGGTAGAAACTGTGACGGACAAATTTTAGTGTCTCATGATATTCCGAACTTATATGGAGATTTTACTCCTAAATTTGTTAAAAAATATGGAAATATTGACGAGAATATTATAACTGCCATTAAAAAATATTCTAAAGAAGTCAGAAGTAAACTATTTCCAACAGAAAAACATATATTTACAATTAAGAAATAAAAAAATATTTATCCTATACCCTCAACAATTACAGAAGAATTATTTCCAGCCTCTATCCTAAGCATTTTTAGTGGTTTATAATCTTTTGAATTATAAAAGTCATTAGCATGTTGTTTACTTGGAAACTCTAACAAGACTATTCTATGTTTAAAATAATCACCTTCAATTATTTCTGATTCTCCACCTCTTACTAAGTATTTACCTTTATACTTTGCCACTATCTTTGGGACTTGCTCTCTATACTTCTCCATTAATTCTGGATTTGTAACCTCTATATGAGCTATTAAATAAGCCTTCATAAAGCCTCCTTATTTTTTCATAATTAAAAAACTATGCTATTTTAAGAAGATGTGCTTTGCAAGAGATCTTTAACTCTTTTTTCAACTATTTCTACAGTTAATGTTTTCATTAATGAAAAAGATGTTTTATGATTAAAATCAGGTATATTCATTAACTCTTTAGGGCTTTCAGGAGTTCTAACAAACATTGCATTTTTTCCAGAAGGTGCATACAAATTATCATCTGTAGGACCAAATAATCCCAAAGTTGGAATGCCTGTAGCTGCAGCAAGGTGCATTAAACCGGAATCATTTCCAATAAATACTTTAGATAATGAAAAAATAGCAGCAGTCGCTAATATAGGTTTACCTATTAAGTTAATTGGCTTAATACCTTTTAATTGACTAATTAACTCTTGACCTACTGATTCTTCACCAGGGCCACCAACTAAAATTATTTTAGCTCCTAATAATTCTTTATAAGCTAATAACTTTTGTATTAATAATGCAAAATTCTCGGTAGGCCATACTTTTGCTGCCCAATTTGCAGTAGGGCCAATAACTAGAAATGGCCCTGATATATTATTTATATATCTTTTTGCTTCAACATGCGCTTGTTCACTTATCCATATTTTAGGCATTGGTTTTTTGCCAGTAGGATTAATTTTACTCAACCTAACTATACGATGCTCTTTATCTCCACTTGATCTTAAAACTATTCTTTTTTTAGACCTCACCAACCATATAATAGGGGTGCTTCTTAAATCACAAATTATATCCCATCTTGTGAAACGTATTTCTTTCCATATATTTATCCAATGAAGACTATATTTTTTTTTTTTAATTGTAATCACTTTATCAACAATTGGACAATCATCAAATACTGGTGCCGCAACTTTACCGCAGACTACAGTTGCCTTTGCATCATAGTATTTGCATAAATCATTTAAGAGTCCTGTAGACATAATTGCATCACCTAATCTAGTATTTCCAATAAATAGTAATTTTTTCATAACTTATTTTTACCTAATATTTAAATACTTGTAAGAATTCTTCTGCAACCTTATCCCAACTCCTCACTTTATGCATAATTTTAGATTCTTTATTAACTCTTTTAAAAGAAGATAAATCACTTAAGAACCTTGTAGCATATTCTATAAATTGGGCCTCGTCATTTGCTATAAAACCTGTTTTACCATTATATATTTTCTCTACAGCCCCACCTAAAGGTCTAATAACAGCGGGCATTCCTAATATTTGAGTGTCTGATAATGAAAATGCGGACACTTCAAATTTATGAGAGGGGTATAAATGCACCCTCATATCTCTAATTTCTTGTAACATTTCAGTATCTATTTTTGGAAGATTAATTTTAATATTACAATGCAAGTTATCCTCTACTAATTTAAATATTGACTCATATATGTCCGGGATTTTTTTTCCTGACAAAGCTTTATGAAGAGTGTAAGAGTATATATGTAGTTCAGCCCAAGGAAGCTTAGTATGTATATGTTTTACCCATAAATTTATTATCCAATCTAAACCCATTAATGGATGAGTAGTCACCAATGCTTTAGGAGTAACTGAGGGTAACAAATCTTTATTCTCTATAAAATGAATACTATTTCCTGAAGGAATAATACTAGCATCTAATGATTTTAATCCATCAGGTATAGAATTAATATGGTTTTCACCTTGGATTATAATAGTTGGCTTATACTTCATAGACGCTAAAAAGTTTTCAGGTCTAGCTAATTTGAGCCCTGAAGATGTTAACCATAAAATTTTTTTAGTATTAGAGGGCGCTAAATCAAATAACTTAGGATCATTATGGGATATCCATACATCTGAATGGTTTGCGTCTATATTTTTAATTTGATTCCAACTTACATCATTAATTACTTTTGATTCTTCACAGTTGTTGTAAACTCTTACAACATGTCCTATACTAGCAAGCGCCTCAGTTAAATGGATTAGAGATTTCTCTGCACCATCTAATGGCTTTATATTAATAGTGGACCCATCATATACATGATTTTTATCTAAGAATGTTATTAACATAAATAAGGGTTTACGTAGGTAACTAAGTGATTGCAAGTATTTTTAAAAATTCAAAAAATAAATTGGCCTTAAAATGTATGAAAATATAAAAAAAATAAAACTTAATGATCGAATCATAATAGAGCTAATAGGAACAGACACAAAAGATTTTTTACAAGCATTAGTTACAAATAATATAAATTTAATTTCTTATAAGAAGTCGATTTATGCAGCTTTATTATCTCCGCAAGGAAAATACATATTTGATTTCTTTATTTTTGAAAACTCTATAAATGGCCTAATAAGTATTGATTGTGCAAGTAATAGATACGAAGAATTATTAAAAGTATTAAATATGTATAAATTAAGAAATAAAATAGTTTTTAATATTAATAAAAATGTTTGTGTTTTAGGTATTTACGGTTCAAATTATTCTGAGTTATTATTAGACATAGATATGAACTACCTTGAAGGTAATACTAAGAAGATTAATAACACCATAGTTATTATCGACCCAAGAAATAAAAATTTAGGTTTACGAATTTATTCAAATATAGCTTGCGATATAGAAAAATTTGATCACATACCAAATGGAACATTAGCTGAATTTGACTACAATAGACTTCAACTTAAAGTACCAAACCCAGAAATAGACTTAGAAATAGAAAAAAGCTTTTTAATAGAGAATAATTTTGAATCACTTAATGCTATAGACTTTAATAAAGGCTGTTACATTGGACAAGAAAACACAGCAAGACAAAAATATAGAGGTACTGCAAAAAAGAAATTAGTTCTTGTAAGAATTTATGGCCAAAATATAATTAACGGAACAAAAATTTACGTTAATGAAAAAATTATTGGCACCATGAGGTCTTCATGCAAAGATCTAGGCTTGGTAACCATTAAAACAGCTATTTACGAAGAATATAAGAACAACAAATTAACTATTAAAACTCTAAAAAGTGAAATAGAACTTTTATAAAATTTAATTGTTATTTATTTTTGCTTGAGCTGCCGCTAGCCTTGCTATAGGAACTCTATAAGGAGAACAAGAAACATATTGTAAACCAGTGTTATGAAAAAAACCAATGGATTTTGGATCCCCACCATGTTCTCCACATATACCTAATTTAAGAATCTTATTAGCTTTTAAACCCTCTTTTACAGCAGACCTCACTAGTACTCCTACTCCATCTATATCTATAGATACAAATGGGTCATTTTCCATTATTTTATTCTCTAAATAATCTGGGAGAAATTTTGAACAATCATCCCTGCTAATGCCTAAAGTGGTCTGCGTCAGATCATTTGTGCCAAAACTAAAAAAGTCTGCATGCAGCGCTATATTTCCTGCATTTAATGCCGCTCTAGGTAATTCAACCATAGTCCCAAGTAAATACTTTGGAGTTTCTCCGTATTCTTCTGTTATTTTACTAGCAACATTTTCTACTAGTGTTTTAAAAAATAAGAATTCTTTATCACTAATAATCAAAGGAACCATAATTTCTGGCTTAATCCTAATTTTCATTTTTTTAGAAACATATAATGCTGCTTCAAAAATAGATCTAACTTGCATTTCATATATTTCGGGAAATGTAATACCCAGTCTACAACCCCTATGACCTAGCATAGGATTTTGTTCTTCTAATTGTAGAGATCTAGAATGTATTACAGCTATATTTTTATCTAAATGTTTTGCTAATTCTTCTAATTCTTCTTTCTCTCTAGGTAGAAATTCATGTAAAGGTGGATCCAATAATCTAATAGTAACTGGTAAATTTTTCATTAATTCAAATATTTCTGCAAAATCTTTCTTTTGCATAGGAGCTATTTTTTCTAAAGCTTTTCTTCTTTCAATTTCAGTATCAGAATAAATCATTTCTCTCACAGCTAATATTCTCTCACTATCAAAAAACATATGTTCTGTTCTACATAAACCTATTCCCTCTGCACCAAATTCTAAAGCTGTCTTAACATCATTTGGAGTTTCTGCATTAGCTCTAACATCTAAATCCCTAATTTCATCTGCCCACTTCATTAATTCTGAAAAATCCTTGGATAATTCTGGTAAAATCGTAGGAACTTCTCCTAAAATTACTTCTCCTAAGCTTCCATCAATGGTAATCAAATCACCAGCTTTAATAATTCTATCACTTACAGTAAAGTTATCTTTAGCATGATCAATTAATATTTCTCCAGCTCCTGCCACACATGGTCTCCCCATTCCTCTTGCAACTACTGCTGCATGACTTGTCATACCTCCCCTACTTGTTAATATTCCCTTAGCCGCGTGCATTCCATGAATATCTTCAGGGCTAGTTTCCATTCTAACTAAAATAACGTCTTCGCCATTTTTTGACATTTCCACGGCAACATCTGAATTAAATACTACTATACCAGATGCTGCTCCTGGAGACGCAGGCAAACCTTTAGATAAAATAATCTTATTAGCTTTAGGATCTAAAGTTGGATGTAATAATTGATCTAGACCTAATGGGTCAATTCTAGAAACTGCTAATTTTTTATTAATAAACCCATCATTTTTCATTTCTACTGCTATTCTCACCGCTGCAGCAGTTGTTCGTTTTCCTGATCTCGTTTGTAATATCCATAATTTATTTTTTTGAACTGTAAATTCAATATCTTGCATATCAAGATAATGGGATTCTAATTTAGTAAAAATATCAACTAACTCTCTATAAATATTAGGAATAGATTCTTCCATAGATAACTCTTCTGAATTATGATCAAACTTTCCTTTTATAGTTAAATTTTGAGGAGTTCTAATGCCAGCAACAACATCTTCTCCTTGAGCATTTATTAAATATTCTCCATAATAATTATTCTCTCCAGTAGAGGGGTTTCTAGTAAATGCTACGCCTGTACAACAATCATTTCCCATATTTCCAAAAACCATGGCCTGAATATTTACAGCTGTTCCCCATGATTCAGGAATATCATTAAGCTTTCTATATGTTATAGCTCTTTGATTCATCCATGAATTAAATACTGCTCCAACTGAACCCCATAATTGATCTATAGGATCTTGTGGAAAATCTTTACCTGTTTTAGATTTCACTAAGTCTTTAAACTGATTAGTTATTTTTTTCCAAGATATGGCTGACACTTCTGTGTCTAATTTAATATTTTCTTTATCTTTTTCATATTCAATTATTTCTTCAAATTGAGAAGATTCGATTTCTAAAACAACATCTCCATACATTTGAATAAATCTTCGATAACTGTCATAAGCAAACCTATCATCTCCGCTTTCTTTTGCTAAACCTTCCACAGTAATATCATTTAAACCTAAATTTAAAACAGTATCCATCATGCCAGGCATAGATGCTCTAGCTCCTGAACGTACAGATAATAACAAAGGTGAATTTGGATCACCAAATTTCATTTTTGTAATATTCTCTATATTCCCAAGTGCCAACTTGAGTTGTTCTTTTAACTCTGAAGGATAATTTTGAGAATTTGAATAATAAAAATTACAAACTTCTGTAGTAATTGTAAACCCTGGAGGAACTGGAATACCAATATTGTTCATTTCTGCTAAATTAGAACCTTTACCTCCTAAAAGATTCTTTAGTTTAGCTTCTCCTTCTGCACTACCTGCTCCAAAACTATAGACCCATTTATTCATTCAATATCCATCCAATGTAATGTTAAAATGCTATATATTTACTTAACTTCGTTTTCCACATCAATCAATGAAAAATCTGCAAAATTTATAAAAGTATTTCTAATCCAAGATAAGAGCATTAATCTATTATTTTTAATATCTTTATCTTCAATATTAACTTTAACACTTTCAAAAAACTTCTCTAAAGAAATAGCAATTCCAGAAAAAACTTCCATTGCCTTTTCATATTTTTCATTTTTCAATAAATCTCTTACTTGCTTTGAAATTTTAAGATGATGAGTATATAAAGCTTTTTCTTCTTCCATATCTAACAAACTTTCACTAACTTGATCTCCAATAGGCATTCCTATTTTTTTTTCTTCTATACTCAATATCCTCCGTACTCTTTTTAAGGTATTGAGAAACTCTTTCCCATCATCATTAATAAATTTATCTAATGCTTCAACCTTATTAAAATCATCATATATATCAGAAAAATTAGATGCATTATAAACAGCTTGTATACTTGGTTGACTTAAACCCTTATCTCTCATAAAAACTTTTAGTCTATCATAAACAAAATCTATATAAGATTTCTTTGTTTCTTCTTCAGAAAGTATTAATTTTACCCCTTGTTTCTTATAAAACCCATAAGAATCATTTGCTAAACTTTTCATAGAAACTCTAATATTATTCTCTAAAATTATCCTAATGATACCCAAACAAGACCTTCTTAAACCAAAAGGATCTTTAGATCCTGTAGCTTTCATATCTATGCCAATAAAACCTATTAAACTATCCAACTTATCAGAAAGAGATAATAATGAGGCTTCTGAACTTGTTGGGCAATTATCAGATGGGCCTAATGGTGAATAATGTTCTTTAATAGATAAAACAACTTCGCTACGCATCCCTTGCAGACTTGCATAAACACTTCCAATATTTCCTTGCAACTCTGGCATTTCATAGACTACTTCACTACATAAATCTGCTTTACATAATTTTGCAGCAGAAACGACTAACTCACTGTTAGCTTTAAATATATCTGCATAATTCTCTACTATAAATGACATCCTTTTTACTTTATTTTCCATAGATCCAAGAGAGCGATGAAAAATAATATTTTTTAATTTCTCAGATAATTTCTCTAATCCACTTTTCATATCATTATCAAAAAAGAAACGAGCATCTGATAATCTTGCTTTTAAAACTCGTTCATTGCCAGAAACTATTTGCATATTATTATCAATAGGGATATTTGAAACACCAATAAAATTTTTACTTAAAGTTTTATCTATATTGTACACAGGGAAATATTTTTGTTGTTTTACCATAGTCAATTCTAATATCTGTTCAGGTAAAGATAAATACTCTTCGTCAAATGTTCCTAAAAATAAATAGGGATATTCTATGATATTAGACACCTCACATAGCAAGCTTCTATCAGGCTTAAAAACTAAATTATATTTTTTTGCCAGATCATTGCCTAACTTTAATATTGTATCCTGTCTTGCTTTTGGGTCCACCAATACATTAGCATCTAATAATTTTTTTATATATTCTGCTTTATTTTTTACTATTATTTCACTATGTGAAATATACCTATGTCCATAAGTTTTATTATCACTATAAACATTTTCAACATTAAATTTTAAAACCCTACCATCAAAAACACATAAAATTTTATGAAGAGGCCTAATCCATTTAAGTTTATTAGTTCCCCAGCGCATAGACTTTTTCCAAGGAAAGTTTAAAATTAAATATTTAATAGCCTCTTCAATAATAACTAAAGAGCTTATTCCTTCTTTGGTGTTTTTATAAAAATAAAATTCTCCTTTATCCGTTTCTATTTTACTTAGCCTTTCTACATCTACACCTAAACCTTTTGCAAAACCATTAATAGCCATTTCATTAGCATCAACTCTTGGACCTTTTTTATCAATCTCTATATTTGAAGACTTTAAAGTCAACCCTTCTACACAAACTGTTAATCTCATAGGCCCCCAAAATACTTCTGAAGCCTCATAATTTAAACCAACTCCATGAAAATATTTAAGAAGCATTGTCTCAAAAGTTTTAGCTGATGATTCTTGTAAGCCAGCAGGAATTTCCTCAGAATATAACTCTACTAATAATTCTGCCATTTGTTATTTTTCATCCAAATTATTTATATATAAATCTGCGCAAGATTTAACCATTGCCCTTACTCTTCCAATATAATCAGCTCTTTCATTTACTCCAATTACACCACTAGCATCTATAAGGTTAAATATATGGCTTGCTTTAATACATTGTTCATATGCAGGCAATACCAATTTATCCTGCACTAATTTATTATTTAAATTTTCTAATTCTTTAAAATTCAAAATAAGCACTGAAGGATTTGATTTCTCAAAATTATATACAGATTGTTCCTTTTCATTTTGTAAAAAAACTTCACCATATTTTGTACCATTATTATCCCAAGCAAGGTCATACACGTTATCTACACCTTGAATATACATAGCCAGTCTTTCTAAACCATATGTAAGCTCACCTGTGATAGGGCAACAATCAATACCACCTACCTGTTGAAAATATGTAAACTGTGATACTTCCATTCCATTACACCATACTTCCCATCCTAATCCCCATGCTCCAAGAGTAGGGCTTTCCCAATCATCTTCAACAAAACGAATATCATTTTGTTTAGAATCAATACCAAGAAAACTTAAACTTTGAAGATACAACTCTTGGATATTATCAGGAGAAGGTTTTAGAACTGTTTGAAATTGATAATAATGTTGAAGTCTATTAGGGTTTAAACCATAACGACCGTCCGTCGGCCTCCTGCATGGTTGAACGTACGCTGCTTTCCATGGTGAATTTCCTAATGCTTTAAGAAAAGTAGCTGGATGAAAAGTCCCTGCACCCACCTCCATATCAATTGGCTGAAGTATGAGACAATTATTTTTAGCCCAAAATTGTTGTAATTGGAATATTATAGATTGAAAAGAATTATCTTTTAGAGACATATCATAAACCTGCTCATTTAGTAGGATTGCATTCAGAACACTTTGAACCCGCTAAGAAATAGTTACTACACACTGGGCATTTTTCTAAGTCTTGAACATCATCCGCTTTAAACTTACTAGCACTACTTTTGTTATTTTTATTCGAAGATTTATTTTTTTTTATATGAGTCCTTTTTTCAATTATTTTAAACCCATACCAAACAAATAATATTATAAAACATAATAATAATATTTTTGGTAAACTAAAACCTAACATTAAAACTCCTATACTATTTTAATCAAAAACTACTATAATCCAAACTTAGCAAATGCAATTCTTTCTTCTATGTAGTCAATTACTCCATAGTAACTTGATGAAGACAAACCAAGTCTTTGCCCTAATTTTTTTCTTCCAGAAATTTCTTTAAAAATTACTTTTTCATTAAAACGTTCTCTCATTACTTGTTTTAGTTCTCCCATTGAATCAGCTAAACCAATTTCACAGGCTTTAGTTCCAGAAAATATCTTTGCTTCAAATATACCTTCTGCTTTAACAACTTCAGCATTTAATCTATTACCTCTTCTCTTACTTACCCAATTTTTAAACAGCTGATGTATTTCCTCTTGTAAATCTGTAATTACTTTTACATCATCAGAATTTTGAGGTTGAAAAGGGTCTAACATACCTTTATTTTCTCCTTTAGAAAACACCCTTCTTTCCACTCCGATTTTTTTAATAACTTCTACAAAACCAAACCCTGCAGATATTACCCCAATAGAGCCTACTATTGATGCTGGCATAACAAATATCTCATCCGCTGCACACGCTAACCAATAACCCCCAGAAGCTGCAACATCCTCTACAAAAGCAAAAACAGGAATATTATTCTTTTTAGATAGTTCTATAATTCTTTCCGATATAAGAGCAGATTGAACTGGAGAACCTCCTGGAGAATTTATTATTAAAGCAACACCAGCAATTTTTTTTCCAGAAAAAGCTCTTTCAATTTGCTTTTCTAAGCTTTCTAAAGAAAGGTTACTTGATCCAGGAAACTTAGAACCAGAAGCTATAACTCCATTGAGTCTAACCACATTTATAACCGATGATTTACTTTTAAAAAATTTAGAAATAAAACGCATTAAAATATCCTCTTTCTCAAAATAATTATTTATTGTTAATCCAGTTGTATATCGCTTTTATTATTTAGTATACTATTACAAGCATCAGTATAACTTCCATCATTATTATGTAATATTAGACCAGGCAATATTTGTACACCTGATTTAGCATTTTTTTTTGCCTGCAATATCATTAATTTAGATTTAACATTCACTTTGGGCCACAACGGAAAGATCTTTATCTCCCCCCATGATCCATTTAAATTGCTTAAAATTAAATCTAAACTTTCCGTTCTAAATACAAAATTCATATAACCTTTGGGTTTTAATTTTTTATATGCAGCTTCAAACCATTCGTTTATATTAGATTCATATCGTGCAGAAGCTTTAAACTTATTATTTGATTTAATTACATTATTTGAGATAAAATATGGAGGATTCATAATTACTCTATCTAATTTATTATTATATTCTTGTAAAAATGGTTTATTAAATAAATCATTACAAAGAATTTTTGAATTTATATTATTAATATTATTTTTTAATAAATTTTTATTTGCTAATTTAACCAACTCTATATTTTTTTCTACACCTATTATTTTCGAATTCGGGAATTTTTTAGATAGATAAATTATTATGATTCCTGAACCTGTTCCAAACTCCATACACTTTGAATACTCTTTAATAGAAGAGGATAATAAAATAGAATCTATACTAACACGGAAACCTTTTTTAGGCTGGAATATAGATATGCTTCCATCCAAAATTTTATTTTTTGATACTTCTAATTCACTTTTCGACACAAATCACCATTTAGATAGCTCCTAAACAAATATATTAAATACTTTATAGAGAAAAATAATAAATTAAATTAATATTTATATTTATATTTATATGTTAAATATAAAAATTTTCTATATAAATACTTACAAAACAATTATCAAATTAGAATGATTAAAACTATGAATAAAACACATCTTAATATTAATGAAATTCAGAAAATTGTAAGTATAGATTTGCTTGCCGTAAATAATATAATTATTGATAATATCGGAAATGAAGTTCCTTTGATAAATGATTTATCAAAGCATATATTAGCCTCAGGTGGGAAAAGAATTCGCCCAATGATAACTTTGTTAACTTCATGTATATGTAATTATAATGGCAAAAATCATCTTTTTTTAGCTGCTTGTATTGAATTTATCCATACAGCTACTTTGCTTCATGACGATGTGATAGATGAAAGTAAAATGAGAAGAGGATTAGCTACCGCTAATGATATTTTTGGAAACAAGGCCAGCGTTTTAGTTGGTGACTTTTTATTTTCACGCGCATTTGAAATAATGGTAGCAAATGGATCAAAACAAATTTTAGAAATTTTATCTAAAGCTTCTTCAACTATAGCTCAAGGAGAAGTACTTCAACTTACAACTATAAATGATTGTAATACGACTAAAGAATTATACATGAAAATTATTAAAAGAAAAACAGCAAGTTTATTTGCTGCAGCAGCTGAGATAAGTGCAGTTTTATCTGAAGAAAAACTTGAAATTCAGAATTCTCTCAAAATATATGGGGAAAAATTAGGAATAGCTTTTCAGCTAGTAGATGATGCTCTTGATTATGCAGGAACTTCTGCCTTAGATAAAAAAATTGGTGATGACTTTAGAGAAGGCAAAATTACTCTTCCCTTAATTATAAGTATAGAAAAAGCTACTCCTGAAGAAAAATGTTTCTGGACAAGAACAATTGAAAACTTAGAACAATCTAGTGATGACTTAAATAAAGCGATAGAGCTGATAAATAAATATGACGGAATTAATGCAACTCTTAGAATCGCTAAAAAATATAGTATTGAAGCTATAAAATCATTAGATATCTTCCCAAAATCTGAAGCAAAACTAGCATTAGAGTCCATAGCAATTATAGCAGTTGATAGAAAAAAATAATAATTCTATTGTAAAAATTTATAAATTGTTTCTAATATAAATTAAGGAATTGCTATGAAACTCTTTTATAAAGCTTTTTTATTAATATTTACGTATATTGTTTTTTTAATAAATTATGCATATTCAGACTATGTCATAATAAACTTTTATAAAACTAATGGAAAAATAATAGGCTCAGCAGATGGTGTTGATAGTTGGTTTCTTAATGCACCTGCCTTTAAATTTAATTTAAAAAATTTAGAATCTGGTAAATATAGATTAGCTCTTTATGACGGCACATCCTGTAAAAAATATGGGGCACCCGCTGAAATAAATAATCCTAAATTAAAACCTTGGAAAACTTCACACTTAGTAATATTTAATGTTACAGAAAATGGAGTCTTTGATACAACACTTGGTATGAAACCCGATAAATTTACTGAAGAGACTAGAGGTTTAATTTCTATTGGATCACTCAGAGGCTATCCTTTATTACTTTTTAAAGATAATGAAAAATATTTAACAGGATGTGGCATGGTTCCAGTCCTTAATTAAATCAATTAAATTTATAAAGATTGGGCAGGCAATCTCCACCACCCTATAAATTCAACAGAACTTTTTCCTGAAGTAAATATTTGTTCCATGTGAACTCTTGCTGTTCCTGAAACACCTGAATATTTTCCTATGCCGGACATAAAATCCATTCTACCTTCACATCTAACATCTAGAGACGCTGTCGCTCCACTAGAACACTCTAATTTAGCTATTAAAGAATCTCCACTTTTATCTTTAATTACACAGTATCCACTAACATTTTCCATTTGGGAAAATCCGCAACTAAACCCTCTTCCAGGTGCCGCATAGGCTGTAATTTTGCAATCTATAAATCCATCTTTTAACAAATTATCATTAACTATTAATGCTGAAAAACTTGCCATTGCAATTTTAGTATCACCTATAGTAGTTTCATAAATATCTGCTTTTTTAGTATATTCTGCTACAAGAGATATTTGCTCAGCATCTTCTGGAATATTGACTGTATCTGCAAAAGACACCTGCAAATTAAGAAATACTATTATAAGAGTGCTAGTAATAATTTTTATCAACTTTTTTCCATAATAATATTGATGGTTATCTTTACATCTTGCATAATGCCGTATGATTAAACTTTCTGCAAATTTATCATTTTTGTTTAATGAACTTCCTTTTCAAGAAAGGTTTAATGCTTCCTCAAATCTAGGTTTTAAAGCAGTTGAATTTTTCTTTCCATACGAATATGAAATTAGTAATATAAAGTGTTGGTTAGAAGAAGCAAAGCAAAAACTTATATTATTTAACACCTATCCAGGTTCACTGGAAAATGGGGATAGAGGAATAGCCTCTATAGTAGGTAGAGAAAATGAATTTAGAGAAAAATTTGATCTTGCAATTGAATATGCTTCAAAATTAAATTGTCCTTTTATCCATGTAATGGCGGGGGTAAATAAAAAAAATAACAACATTATTAAAGCGAGAGATTTATTTAAAGAAAATCTCTATTATACAGCAAATGCTTGTGCTAAGAATAATATTATTGCTCTTATAGAAGCCATAAATGACCGTGACATTCCAAACTATCATTTAAACTATGTAGATGACGCTCTTAATATTATTAAAGAAATAAATCACCCTTCGCTAAAGCTTCAATTAGACTTATATCATGCACAAATTATGAGTGGTGACTTAACGAATATTATAAATAAAAGTATTAAATATACTAAGCATATTCAAATAGCTTCTCCCCCCCATAGATATGAGCCTGATAAAGGAGAAATTAACTATTCTTATATTTTTGATATGATCGAAAAATTACACTACCAAGGTTACATAGGTTGTGAATATAAACCTTCCACTAATACTAAAGATAGCTTAGTATGGGCAAAAAAATATAATATAAAATAATTTAATATATTTTTTATATTA
>JAQWRB010000063.1 GCA_029243935.1 Alphaproteobacteria bacterium | reverse complement strand
AATTAGAGTAAATGATGAAGGGGCTAGTGTAGGTGGAGAAAAAGAAGGTTCTGTAAAATACGGAATAAATGGTTTGTTTGCAGCAGGGCAATCGATGGGAGGTTTATTCGGTGCTAATAGGTTAGGTTCAACATCATTAACAGAATTAGCGGTTTTTGGAAAAAGGTCAGGTATTGCAGCAGCTAAAAATGCTAAAAATAATACATCTGAAGTTAAAAATAAACTTTTTGATCCGTATATTACAGAATATACTAATTTATTTGGTCAGAATGGTACAATTTCATCTAATAGTCTGAAGGAAATGCTTCAAAAAGAAAGTTGGAGAAAAATTGGTCCAGTCAGGACTGCTAAGGGCATTGAGGATATGAATAAGATAATAATTGATATTGAATCAAAACTTATAAATGTTTCTATACCTAGTTATTCTATATGGAATCAGGCTTTTTTAGATTATATAGAATTAAAAAATATGATATATTCTGCAAAATCCATAGGATTAGCTGCTAAGGAAAGAAATGGAAGTATTGGGGGGCATGTGAGATTAGATGAAAAAAATATTTCTGCATTTTCAAAGCCATATTCTACTGTAGTTCGTAAAGATAAAAATAGTTATTTGGTAAAAAGGCTAGATAGAGATAGAACCCCAATTAAAAATTTAATTTATTATAAAATTTTGGAGAAAAAAAGATTATTAGAAGCTAAAATCTTATCTATGCTTCCAAATAGTCTGAAAGATAAAAAATTAGAAAAAAGATATAAAGATATTATGTCTGCAAGTGGCAACGCGCCTGAAATTATGCCTGGAGGTTCAGAAGGCGCAATAGGGGAAACTACATCAGTATGATAAAAAATAATAATTCTATAGAATTAGAAATAGTTACGGTAAGAGATGGAATTGAAAAAGTTGTTTCTTTTATTTATAATAAGAGGGAAGAAAAGGAAAAGCCTATGGCCTTAGATGTGTTAATGCAGGCACAGTCGAAAACAATTCCTGATTTAGCTTTTCGTTTCGGTTGCAGAGCTAGGAATTGTGGAGTATGCACTATTGATATTAATGGCCGTCCAAGAGTTGCTTGTAGAGCTAGGGTAAAAGATGGAGATAAATTAAGGGCTATTGCTACCTTACCTGTTTTAAGTGATTTAGTTGTAAGGAGAGATGGTATTGCTCGACAGATGCGCGGACTAAAAATACCAGGTCAAGGTAATGATTTAAATGTTGAAGCCCCAGATATTTATCATGAATTAACAGCTTGTATAGAATGTTATGCATGTTTGGATAAATGCCCAATGCATTCAAGAAACTTTGATAATAAATTACCTGGAGATATGCAAAGAGACATTCCAGAGCCATCTTTAGGTTATAAACATGGTAATCCTTTTTCTTTACTTAAGTTAGAGAGGTTAAGGCAAGATCCAATTAGTTCTGAGCAAGGCAAAGACCTCGCTTTAAGCAAGGCCATTGATCTAGGTTTAGACGCATGTATAGATTGTCCTGGATGTAAATGTGGAGTGGGAATAGATTTAAAAAATAAAGTTATTAAACCACTTCTGGATGCTGCAAAAAACAAGTTATAATAAATTCTTTGTATTACAGAATTTATATTTAGTTCTACTAATTTGTAAATTAAAATTTTAGATATATACTTTATATTTATGAATATTTTATGGGTGATAATATGTTGAGAGAAAACTTAGAATCCAAATGGATTGACTGTTTTGAAAAAAGCTTTTTATTAAGTGGTGTAATTAAGGGGAATACGGTTGCTATTATATCAGAGTCACAATCACGACAAGTATTAATAGATTTGTCACAACATGCATTACAAAGAATTGGTGCTAAACCTATTCAATTTAATGTTCCTTCTCCAAAATTAAAAGACTTAATACCTGTTAGGTCTACAGGGTCTTGTTATGCATATGAGGGGTACGAAGCTATTTTACCCGCACTTAGTGCATGTGATTTGGTTATAGATTGTACTGTAGAAGGAATGCTTCATTCAAAAGAGTTACAATCTATCATTAAAGGTGGTGGTCGAATTTTAATGATATCTAATGAGCATCCGGAGGTTTTAGAAAGATGTATGCCTGATGAAACCTTAAGACCTAATGTAAATAAAAGTTTAAAGTTATTGCAACAGTCTAAAACTATGTATGTAACATCTGAAGCAGGTACTAATCTATCTGTAGAAATTAAAGGTGCTCCATCACGTGCTGGAGCAGGTTATTTATCTCCAGGAGAAAAGGTTGCCTATTGGCCAGCGGGTTTAGCATTATTCTTTCCTTTGGAAAATACCGTAAATGGTAAAGTAGTTTTAAATGTTGGTGATGTTAATCTATCTTTTAAAAAATACATAGAAACGCCTGTAACTTTAATAATAGAAAATGACTTTGTTACTTCAATTGAAGGAAAAGGTTTAGATGCAGACTTAATGCGTTCATATTATGAAGCATGGAACGATCCTAATGCATATGCTATTTCACATGTAGGATGGGGTCTTAACCCTAATGCAAGATGGGATGCACTAACGATGTATGATAAACAACATGTTAATTGCACAGAATTAAGGGCATTTGCAGGAAATTTTTTAATATCTACTGGTGCTAATGAATTTGCTGAGCGTTATACTACATGTCATTTTGATTTTCCTATGCGAAACTGCACTGTAAAGCTTGATGACACTATTATAGTTAATTCAGGAAAGTTGGCAGGTCCTTTGGGCTAATGACTTTGGAAAATACAAAGCATAAATTCGTAGAAGGTAACCCTCGGATAAGTTTTAAAGAATTAGGTAATGGTCCACCTGTCATATTTTTACATGGAATAGGAGGTAATCATTCAAATTGGTACGATCAACAGTCTTATATTTCAAATAGATTCACGGCTATTGCCTGGGATGCTCGAGGTTATGGAGATTCAGAAGATTATAGCGGTCCATTAAAATTTAGTGACTTTGGTGAAGACTTAATAAGACTATTAGATTCAAGAGAAATAGAGAAAGCTCATTTTGTTGGTTTATCAATGGGTGCTAGAATACTCATGGATTTTTTTCCAAAATACAAAAATAGAGTGGCTACACTAGTTTTGTGTGATTGTTTTTTTGATTATAAAGTATTAAGCATGGATAAACAAAAAGAGTTTATTGACCTTCGTCAGAAACCTTTAAAAAGTGGTAAAACTTTAGAAGAAATAGCTCCTAAATTAATCGATTCATTAGTAGGTCCTAATTGTACAAAAGTAGCTAGAGATAAATTATATAAAAGTTTTTTAACAGTACATATTAATTCTTACTTAAAAACTATTGCTGAAACTATTAAATATGATGCAACTAGTAACTTATCTCAATTTAATATACCAACCCAACTAATTTATGGAGAATATGATCAATTAACCCCTGTGACCATAGGCATTAGTGCACAAAAGAAAATACTAAATTCTTCCTTAAATATTATAAAGAATGCAGGTCATTTGAGTAATATTGAACAACCTGATGCTTTCAATGTAATTATTAATAATTTTCTTTCTAAACATAGAAATTTAGCAAAATTTAAAAAGGATAAAAGTAAATGAAAGAAGTCTCAGTTATAATATCTGGAGGAGGTTCTGTTGGTTTATCTTTAGCTGCTGAATTAGGATGGAGAGGCATAAAATGTATGGTATTAGAACAATCTTCCAATTTAAATACTCATCCTAGAGCTAATGCAGTAGCTAATAGAACTATGGAGTATTATAGAAGATGGGGTATAGATAAATCTATAACTGAAGCAGGTATTCCTCCTGATCATCCTGCAGACTATTATTGGATTTCAAGTTTACATGGTAGAAAGTTGCATGGAATTTCTTTGCCTCCATTCAAAAAAATTAAGGAAGTAAAAGATACTGGCGGTTATGTTAAAGAGGAACATACTTGGTCTCCATACTTAAAAACAATTACAGGGCAAAATGAGCTTGAGGAAGTTATATTAAATTATTTACATACTCTCTCAACAGTAGATCTAAATTTTAATACTAAATTAAATTTTTTTGATCAAGATATTGATGGCGTTACTTGTCAAATAGAGAACTTTAAAACAAGAAAAACTGATTATGTAAGGTGTAAGTATTTAATTGCTTGTGATGGCGGAAAATCAATGGTTAGAGAAAACTTAAATATTAAATTAAATGGTCGTGCAGATATGGCAAAGTTTGTTTCAATTTATTTTAAAGCGCCTGATTTTATGAAATGTCATAAATTTGGTTCGGCAAATATATTTTTTCCATTACATAAAAATTATGCTGGTTTTCTGCTTAATTGGGATGGAGGAACTACTTTTACTTATCATTTAATGTTAAAAGATGGGCAACTATGGAATGAAGTGGATTCAAAAGCTTCGATAGAAGCTGTATTAGGTAATTCTACTTCAATAGAAGTTATATCAACCCAACCTTGGACGGCGCATGCATTAGTTGCAGAAAAATATCACGATAATCGAGTTATTTTAGCCGGTGATGCTATTCATTTATTTACTCCGACTGGAGGTTTTGGAATGAATACTGGAGTTTCAGATGCTATTGATATTGCATGGAAAATACAAGCTATGATTGAAGGGTGGGGAGGTAAAAATCTTATTAATAGTTACTTTATGGAACGTCATTCAATAGGAGTTCGCAATACTAAAGAAGCGGCAGATTGTTTTGATCAGCTTTATTCAGTTATGCAGTATGGGGATGAGCTTGATGATGATTCTGAAATAGGCCGTCGTTTAAGAGAAAAGTTAAGTGTTAGTTTAAAAGAACAAGATAAATTAATTGCCTCTTCAGGGACTTTACTAGGTTATCGTTATAATAATTCACCTATTATTATATCTGATGGAACAGAAGAAACTTTAGATAATCCTAGAAAATATATACCTACGGCAAGACCTGGACATAGGGCTCCACATATCTGGTTAGAAGAAGGTATCTCTATTTATGATAAATTCGACAAAAATTTTACGTTATTGGTTTTTTCAGAAGATATTAAAAAAACTGAAAATTTTTTTAATAAGGCAAAAAGCATTAACTTTCCCTTAACGGTATTAGAAATTAATGATGAGGATGCTTTTAATTTATATGAGTATAGTTTTGTACTTATTAGGCCAGACTTAATGGTGTCTTGGCGATCCAATACTATGCCTGATAACCCTTTTGACGTTATAGATATTGTTAGAGGTTCAAAATAATTATATTTTAAGCTTAAATATTTTATACTTGAAATATATAATTTAATAATTTAAACTAAATTTATGATCAAGTATAAATTGTATATTTTAATATGAAGATCGCGTGTATAGGAGGAGGGCCGGGTGGTCTGTACTTTGCCATCTCAATAAAATTACAAAACCCAAATACTGAAGTTGTTGTCATAGAAAGAAATAGACCTGCAGATACTTTTGGTTGGGGCGTAGTTTTATCTGATGAAACCCTGAATAATCTAGAAAATAATGATCCTATTAGTGCTAAAAAGATACGTTCAAATTTTGCGTACTGGGATGACATAGCCTTACATCATAAGGGTATGAAACTAAAATCTACAGGACATGGGTTTTGCGGTGTTGGAAGGAAAACTTTATTAACGATTTTGCAAGAAAGAGCTATAGAACTAGAAGTGAAATTACAATTTGAAGTTGAAGTAGGAAGTGCATCTGAATATATGAAACAATATGATATAGTAGTTGCTTCCGATGGATTAAACTCAAAGACAAGAAATGAGTTTTCTGAATTTTTCAAACCAGATACCGATTTAAGAGCATGTCAATTTATATGGCTTGGCACTAATCAAAAATTTGATGATGCTTTTACATTCATTTTTGAAGAAACTAAACACGGTTGGATTTGGGCGCATGCCTATCAATTTGATTCTAATACTGCAACTTTTATAGTTGAATGTAATCAAGATACTTTTGATGCTTTTGGTTTTAATAACCTTACTCAATCTGAAAGTATTAATATTTGCCAAGATATATTTAAAGATTATTTAGATGGTAATGCATTAATGACGAATGCAAAACATATTAGAGGCTCAGCTTGGATTAAATTTCCAAGGGTGCTTTGTGAGAAGTGGAGTCATAAAAATATTGTATTATTGGGAGATGCTTCTGCAACAGCACATTTTTCAATTGGTTCTGGGACTAAGTTAGCATTAGAAAGTGCAATTTCTCTGGCTACTAATTTAGTTATTGAGAAGAATTATAAGTTAGCATTTGAAAAATATGAAGATGCTAGAAAGTTAGAAGTCTTAAGGCTACAATCAGCAGCAAGAAACTCAGTGGAATGGTTTGAAGATGTAGAGAGGTATTTAAATTTAGATCCTATTCAACTAAAATATTCTTTATTAACACGGTCTCAGAGAATTAGTCATGAAAACTTGAGAGAGCGAGATCCTCAATGGCTTAATCAGGCAGAAAAATGGTTTCAAAGTAAAGCTGGAGTAAATAGTAATGAAAAAGTACGAGCTCCTATGTTTGCTCCTTTTAAACTTAGAGGCTTAGAATTAAAGAATAGAATTGTAGTATCACCTATGGCGCAATATAAAGCAGTAAATGGCTGTCCTACAGATTGGCATTTTGTGCATTATGCAGAAAGAGCAAAAGGGGGAGCAGGATTGATTTATGTTGAAATGACGTGTGTATCGCCAGAAGGACGAATTACCCCGGGATGTACAGGTTTGTATTCTGAGAAGCACGAATTAGCATGGAAAAAAATAATTGATTTTATTCATTTAGAAACTGAGGCAAAAATATCTTGTCAAATAGGCCATTCAGGAAGAAAAGGTTCTACACAATTAGGCTGGGAAGAAATGGATGCTCCATTAAAAGCTGATAATTGGTCAATAATTTCGGCTTCTTCTATTCCTTGGTCTGACAATAATGCTGTACCTGAGGAAATGACGGAACAAAAAATGGAAGAGGTATTAAAACAATTTGTTTCGTCAACAGAAATGGCAAATAGAGCAGGTTTTGATATGATAGAGCTTCATGCTGCTCATGGTTATTTAATATCTTCATTTATTTCTCCAAAATCTAATGTGCGTACAGATAAATATGGAGGCTCATTAGATAATCGTATGCGATACCCGATAGAAGTAGCTAAAGCAATGAGAGAAAGTTGGCCAAAGGAAAAACCTATGTCCGTTAGAATTTCTGCCAATGATTGGGTGGGCAAACAAGGAGTAACTCCTGAAGAATCAGTAACGATAGCAAAAATGTTTAAAAATATAGGAATTGATATAATAGATGTTTCAGCTGGGCAAACTTCAGATGAAGCAAAACCTGTTTATGGAAGAATGTTTCAGACACCTTTTTCTGATAGAATTAGAAATGAGGCAGGTATAAATACAATGGCTGTCGGAAATATTTATGAAGCAGACCACGTTAATTCTATCTTAATGGCTGGTAGAGCAGATTTAGTATGCCTTGCTCGACCCCATTTATCAAACCCTTATTGGACACTGCATGCGGGCACTAGTATTGGAGACAGAAGCGAAAAATGGTTAAAGCCTTATGAGGCAGGGAGAGATCAAATGTGGAGATTATCTGATCGTGATAATGAAAAAGTAAAGGATGTAAAGTAAATGAAATTACATAATAAGCATGCAGTTGTAACTGGAGGAGGCTCAGGGGTAGGAGCTGCAATAGCTCTTAACTTGGCAAAAAATAAAGCTAAAGTAACTATTTTAGGAAGAAGAGATAAACCTTTGAAGGAAATAGCAAATAAACATGAAAATATTGATTGGAGAGTTTGTGACGTAACTAATGCTAATGATTTAGAACAGTGTTATAAGACTATTAGAAAAAAATTTGGAAAAATAAATATAGTTATAGCTAATGCTGGTGAAGCATTTAGTATGCCTTTTCATAAAATGTCTGCAAAAGATATTAGTTCTATAATGGATATAAATGTAATAGGAGTTTTTAACTCTTTTAAGTATGCACTAGAAGATATGGAAAGTGAAGGTTGGGGGAGAATGATTGCGATTTCTTCAACAGCGGGGTTAAAAGGGTATAGTTATGTTTCAGCGTATTGTGCCTCTAAGCATGCAGTTATAGGTTTAACCAGATCTTTAGCTATGGAATTAGCAAGGAAAGGAATAACTGTAAATTCTGTTTGTCCATCATATATAGATACCCCAATGACGAAACGTACAATTGAAAATATAACTAAGTTAACTAACTTAAGCGATGAAGATGCTATTCAAAATTTAGTATCATCTAATCCACAGGAAAGATTAATTCAGCCTTCTGAAGTAGCAGAAACTATCTCATGGATTTGTAAAGAAACATCTAATTCCATTAATGGACAAAGTATTTCTATATCTGGAGGAGAAATATGACTCAGATAAATAGCAAAACTAACCTTAAAGTATCTAAGACAAAATTACGATCGTGGTTAAAAATTTTAAAAACTTCTAACTTTATTGAAAAACAAATTAGAGAAAAATTAAGAGAAGATCATAATACTACTTTACCAAGGTTTGATGTTATGTCAGCTTTATATAGATCAAAAAAAGGCTTAAAGATGACTGAAATTTCTGGTGCCTTGAAAGTATCTAATGGAAATATTACGGGAATTATTGATCGTTTGGTTCAAGATGGACATGTTTTGAGGGTAGCAGTAGAAGGAGATAGAAGAACTAATTTAGTAAGTTTAACTAATAAAGGTAAAAATCAATTTGAAGAATATGCAAATGCCCATGAATCTTGGATAAATATAATTTTAGAGAAATTGTCTGAGCAAGAGGCTCAGGATTTAATAAATTTGTTGGACATAATATCTTATAATAGGAGTCGTTCATGAATATGATAAATTATAAGGCAAAATATTTTAATTACTCAGTTTCTAATGGAATAGCGCTAATTTCATTAACTGGAGCAGAGCAAAAAAACCCATTAACTTTTGAGAGTTATGCTGAGTTAAGAGATTTTTTTAGAGAGATAGTTTATTGTGATGATATACATGCTGTAATATTTGGATCTAATGCAGGAAATTTTTGTTCAGGTGGTAACGTTAATGATATTATTGGACCTCTTGTAAAAATGTCTATGAAAGAATTATTAAATTTCACGCGAATGACTGGTGATGTCATTAAAGCTATGATAAACTGTCAAAAGCCAATTATAGCTTCAGTAGATGGTATTTGTGTTGGTGCAGGGGCAATATTAGCTATGGCATCTGACATTAGAATTGCTACACCTGAAGCTAAAACAGCATTTTTATTTACTAGGGTAGGTCTAGCTGGATGTGATATGGGAGCTTGCGCAATTCTTCCAAGATTAATAGGCCATGGAAGAGCCGCAGAATTATTATATACTGGTAGAGTTATGACAGCAGATGAAGGTAATAAATGGGGATTTTTTAATAAAGTAGTTACTTCTAAGGATTTACAAAATGCTTCTTACGAAATGGCTAAACAAATTGTTGATGGACCCACTTTTGGAAATATGATGACAAAAACTATGTTAGCGCAAGAATGGTCAATGTCAATTGAGCAGGTTATTGAGTCGGAAGCCCAAGCCCAAGCTATTTGTATGCAAACAGGAGACTTTAAGAGAGCATATGAAGCTTTTATAAAAAAGGAAAAGCCAAAATTTGAAGGAAATTAATATTATTTTAAGGATAATTTATGTTAGGTCCTACAGCACATATTGATACATTTTCACGTGATAATCTGCCGAAAAAATCAGATCAGCCTAATTTTTTATTAGGGGAATATAATTACCCTAATTTTCTAAATGCTTCTGAAGAATTAACGGACTTAATGGTAGAGAAAGGTTTTGGAGATCATACTGCATTAATAGGCAATGGTAGAAGGAGAACTTATAAAGAGTTAACAGATTGGACTAATAGACTAGCAAATGCTTTAGTGGAAAATTACGGAGTGAAGCCTGGAAATAGAGTATTAATCCGCTCAGCAAATAACCCTGCTATGGTTGCATGTTGGTTAGCAGCCACCAAAGTAGGTGCAGTAGTAGTAAACACTATGCCTATGCTTCGGTCGGGAGAATTAGATAAGATAATAGATAAAGCTGAAATTTCTCATGCATTATGTGACAGTAGATTATTATTAGAATTAAAAAATTGTTTTAAAACAAATAAATACCTTAAATATTTAATACCATTTGATGGTACAGCAAATCATAGCAGTAAATTAGATGAAGCGGCTTTAGATAAATCAGTTAAATTTAAATCAGTAAAAACAGGAAGGGATGATGTAGCATTATTGGGTTTTACTTCTGGTACTACAGGGGAGCCAAAAGCTACTATGCATTTTCACCGTGACTTGTTGATAATTGCTGATGGATATGCAAAAGAAGTTTTACAGGTAAATGACAAAGATATTTTTGTAGGTTCTCCTCCATTGGCATTTACTTTTGGCTTAGGTGGTTTAGCAATTTTTCCTTTGCGTTTTGGAGCCACAGCAACTTTATTAGAAGATGCTTCGCCTCCTAATATGATTAAGATTATTCAAAAATATAAAGCAACTGTTTGTTTTACTGCACCCACTGCATATAATGTAATGCTTTTAGCTATGGAAGAAGGAGTAGATTTATCTTCTTTACGGGCTGCTGTTTCTGCTGGAGAAACTTTACCGGCAACAACATATAAAAATTGGCTAAAGAAAACAGGTAAGCCAATGTTAGATGGAATTGGTGCAACAGAGCTATTACATATATTTATATCTAATAGATTTGATGATCATAAAGAGGCATGTACTGGTAAACCTATCAAAGGTTATGAAGCAAAAGTTGTGGATCAAAATATGAAAGAATTACCAGTTGGAGAGGTAGGTAGATTAGCGGTAAGAGGGCCAACAGGTTGCAGATATTTATCTGATAATAGACAAAATGATTATGTAGTAGATGGTTGGAATATAACTGGAGATAGCTTTTATAAAGACAATTCTGGTTATTTTTATTTTGCAGCAAGAAATGATGATATGATTATATCGTCAGGCTATAATATCGCAGGACCAGAAGTTGAGTCTGCATTACTATCTCATGAAGCAGTATTTGAATGTGCAGTAATTGGTTTTCCTGATAAAGATAGAGGGTCTATTGTTCAAGCATATATAGTTTTGCATGATCATTATGTAGGAGATAACTCATTAAAGAAAATATTACAGGATTATGTTAAAAGTATTATAGCTCCTTTTAAGTATCCTAGATCGATAATATTTATAGATACTTTGCCAAAAACAAAAACAGGAAAAATTCAACGTTTTCTTTTACGAAAAAATAATTAATTATATCTAAGGATAAGTATATGGATAATAAGATTATACATCCAGTAGGGTGGAAAGCTGCAAAAGGCTATGCTAATGGCATTTTATCTAATAATGGTCAATTATTTATTGGTGGCCAAATAGGCTGGACAGCAGATAAAATTTTCAAAACACATACATTTATTGGCCAGATGGAACAAGCATTAAGTAATATTGTTACTATAGTAGAAGCTGCAGGAGGGGGCATTAAGAATATTGTGCGTTTAACTTGGTATATAAAAAATAAAAATGAATATTTAAATAATCAGAAACATATTGGAGAGATTTATCAAAAAATATTAGGAAAACATTATCCTGCCATGTCTATGTTGGTTGTGAAAGATTTAATAGAGGATGAAGCTCTTTTAGAAATTGAGGCTACGGCAATAATTTCTTAATTAAATATTTAATAGCTCTTTAATGACAAATATCGCTTGGTATGAGCCCCAAATAGATAATATAAAAAGTATTATAAGGGTTAAATGTTCTAAGGCGCCATTTTTATATTTAGACCCAATAAAAAATTTAGATGAAGTAATATACCAAAGTGATCCACATAAAATGGGAAGTACAATAACTGCAGAAGCATTTGCGACTAAAGTTAATGTTATAAAGCTGGGCATATTTGGAATGCTCCATATTAATGGACTAAATAAGCACCATATAATAACAAAGCGATATATTTTTGACTGAGAGACATTTAATGGTTCAGATTTTATTGTATGGTTTGATTTAATTACTTGAACTGTATCAGTAATTAAAAAACCAAATCCTACTGCATTCCCAATTACCGAACTATAAAGTGCTGCAAAAACTCCAATAAAAAATATAGGCTCTCCATATTTTCCTATTGTTAGAGTTAGCAGTAGACCTAGATCATCTAAATTATTAATACTAATATTTTTTGGAAATAGTAGTTCTGCACCAATTGTCCAAATAGACATATTAATAACAACTAATATTATAGTACCAAAAGCTAAATCATATAGTTGGACTTTTCTAAATTTAGGCCTGTTCCAACCTTTTTGTTGAATAAAATAAGGATACAATAAATTTGCTATTGATCCACCTACTGCTCCTATAAGAGAAGTTATTACTAAAAGAGATCCAAAAGAACCACTGGTTTCAGGTATATCAAACATTAATATACCCTTTGTTGCAGATATAGGGTCAGGACCAGTCCATATAGCAACTCCAATTAAAGAAGAACTTAATAGAATAAGAAATATATAAAATATTATTTCTATTCTTTTTAAAGCCCCTTTAAATATAATTATAGCAGCTATCGTAACCCAAAAGATTGACCATATCCATGCTGCTCCAAAACCAAATAATTTTTCACTTGATTCACCTACCCCTTTAACCATATATGACCCGTAGAAATGACCAAAAAATAGAGCAACTACTCCAATAAAAATAGGTAAGCTAATATGTAGTCTTTTTAGCCCTGACATTAAACTTTCATTATGTTGATTGCATAATTGATATTTAGCTATAATTGAAACAAATATAAACCGTACAAAAAGTGCTATGGCCATTGCCCACATTAGTGCATATCCATAGCTACCTCCCGCAATAGCTGAGTCTACAAGGTCACCAGCTCCCAACCAAGTTAATGCAACAATTATCCCTGGTCCCATAGACCTTAAGTATTGCCAAAAATTATGGGGTACAGGTGTGTTCTTCATATATTTTTATAATTATTAATTTTATGTTTTACAATTTTAATTCTTCATTACCTTTAAGTATAGTTCTTAAATGAACTCGTTCTTCACCTACTGGATAATCAACATTAACAGAATGAACTAAGCACCTATTATCCCAAATTATAATATCTCCGGTCTTCCATTCATGGTCATAACGATATTTATCTTGAGTAATATGTGTATGAATTTTATCAAGTAATATATCGCTATCTTTCCTTTTTAAGCCCACTATATGATCAGTTCTATTTGCATTGAAATATAGAGATTTCCTACCTGTTTCATCATGTATACGAACTAAAGGGTGAATTACATCAGGAGTTTCTAGGATTTCTTCTTTAGATCGTATTACTGCTGTTGCAGGAGCTCTTATGGTGTCATAGCTATGAACAGCCATTAAACTTTCATATAATTTTTTTGTTTTTTGTGATAAATCGTTATAAGCTTTTTGTGTGTTACAAAATCTAGTATGTCCAGCAAAACTAGGTATTTTAAGTCCATGCAATAATGTTGCCTTTGGGGGGTATTTTTTAAAAGAATGGTCAGTATGCCAACCGCTTCTTCTATTTAAATTAGGATCGTCAGGTTTTTCATCTAAAGAGTTATATGTACTATCTAATTTAGATATTTCTGGCGCATCCTTAATCCAGTGATTTCGTGTTATTTCTGAAAAAGGTTTTCCGAAGTAACTTGCTAGTTTGAGAAATTCTGTAGGAGTTAATTTTTTACTTCTTAAGCAAATCAAGTGATATTTTAGAAATGCTTCATTTAGTAACTTGATTTCATCACTATTTAATTGCTTACTATAATCTCCACCCATTATTTCAGCTCCTAAAGCATCATTAAGTGGATTAATTGTTAGTTGCATAGAAATCTCGCCAAATTTGTATACTAATAATAACAATTTTAGGGGATTAGTAAATATAGTAAAGTTTATATTTGTTTGTTTTTTTGCTGCAATGGCTTTTAAGCAATATTAATAACTGATGTAATTTTACTATTAGAATTATTATGAAGCTTAAGTGTTTGAATTAAACTAATCGGTGATAGAATTGCTGATAAGGCTTTATCAACAATTTCCCTGATTTTTAATTTATTCATTCCATTATTTTTTAAAGTTTGAATCATTAAAAGTGTAGCAGATATATATTCATAAACATCTTCTGACTTTAAGGTTTGCTTTATTTTTCCGTTTTTTTGCATTTTATTAATATAATTTTTAAATTCATTTTTTCTATGTTCTTCATAATTGTTAATTTCATTAACAGATTTTTTCTTGAGAAGATGCTTAACTATTTTAGCTTTTTCATACAAGCATCCATTTGCAGCTTTTGGTGTATTAAAAATAGAAGCATTTCTCACGCCTAAAAATATCTTTTTGTCTTCGTCAGGAAAACCAATATAAGAATTGAAATGAAATAAAAGAGTTTTAATGTCCTTTGAATCTTTATATTGAGCTAAAACATGTCCTTCTAATGCATAAGTATATTTTTTTATTACTTCAGCCTGTAATGCATCCTCATCACCAAATTCAACATAAATGCCAGGTCTAGATATATTTGCTACTTTAGCAATATTACTAAGTGGTACATTTTTAATGCCATGAAGCCAATATTGATTATACGCTATATTAATAATGTGCTGCCTTTTTAATTTTCTAGGCCTGCCTACAGGTTTTTTTTTCATATTAATCCAGAGAAATGTATTTTCTGTAGTATATAGAATAATATATTTTCTTTGTCTAATCTATTTTGAAAAACATATGTATATTTTAATAGTATTATTTATACTATTTTTTTATACATCGAATACATTATGTATTAAATATAAGTAACTCTGTATTATCATGATAATATTCTTCTTATCTTAAAATTATTACCAGTAATTTAATTATTAGGGCTCTATGAGCCCTAATATATCTATGAACCATCTTCATGAGGGGCTAACGCTGCATAAACAGCTTTATGCATATATGTATTAATACTATGTTTTGTACCAAGTTTATCTATAGCACCATTTAAAGCTGAGGCTTCTAATTTCTCTCCTTTTTCTAATGCAGGCAAAGTAGATGCCTTCATAGCACCAGGTAAAGAATCTAATTGTTTCATAGTCATTTCTACTTGATTATCAGGTAATATAACATTTTCAGCTTTAGCAACACTCACTGCTTCTTCAGCTAGGTTTTTCATAAGAGTTCTAGTGGAAGGGTTTGATCTACATACACCTAAAGGTAATCTTGTCAGGCAGTTTGCTCCTGCTAATGTGCATATCATAATAATTTTCTGCCATAAATCTGTTTCAATATTCTCTGGAACCAAATTATTAATTCCAGATTCTTCACATGCATTTTTAAATGCTTTAATTCTAGGAGTAATTTCATTGTTAAATTCTCCAAATTTTAACATTTGCATAGCTGAGTTATGTCGTATAACTCCAGGTTCTTCTATTAAGGCACTAATAGCTGCAACTCCACCTACAATATTATTAATTCCTAATATTTTTTGCATTATTTCTATATGTCCTATCCCATTTAAAAAAGGTATAACTGCTGTTTCAGGGCCAACAACAGCCTTTATTAAATTTGAAGCAGACTCAGTATCATATGATTTTACACAAAAAAGAACTATATCCGCAATTCCAAAATCTGATGGATTCTCACTAGCTTTCGCTGGATGAATAATCATGTCTCCTAATTCACTTAGGATTTTTAAACCATTTGCCTTAATAGCTTTTAAATGTTCACCTCTTGCTATAAAAGCTACATCATGACCAGCATTTTTTAGTCTAGCTCCAAAATAGCCTCCAACTCCACCCGTACCCATAACTATAATTTTCATATTTGACCCTTTATAATGAGTTGATTATTTTTTATATTTTATATGTTTTAAGCAAATATTAAAGATATTTAATTACAATTTAATAAAAAAATAATATAAAAATTTTATGTTGAGTTTTTTTAAATATATTCTTCTTGATGGGTGCGTTGCTAATACTAATTCTAAAATGACTTGGAATAAGATTTAATGATAATATTAGGATATTTTTTATCAAGTATTATGGGGCTTGTCTTAGGAAGTATAGGAGCCGGAGGCTCAATCTTAATTTTGCCTATATTAGTATATTTTATAGGAATTAGTCCTACACTTTCTACTAGTTATTCATTAATTATTGTAGGATTTACAGCTTTGGTTGGAAGTCTCAATTATATAAAAAATAAACAGATTAATTTTTCTGTTGCTTTAATTTTTGCTGTACCCTCATTAATAACAGTCTATATGACTAGAAGGTATTTTCTTCCAATTTTTCCTGATAACATCAATTTATATAATATATTAATAACTAAAGACCTTTTCATTATGACATTGTTTTCTTTATTAATGATTGCTTCTGCATTATTAATGATAAATTCAAGAGTAAATAAAGCTTCTTCTGAAATAAATAAACGTAAATTATTAAAAAATATAATTATTATTTTTGAAGGAATTGCAGTTGGTTTTTTTACTGGAATCATTGGTGCAGGAGGAGGTTTTTTAATTATACCTGCACTGGTAGTTTTTTCTGGTTTAGATATGAAAACTGCTGTAGGAAGTTCCCTTTTTATCATTTTTCTTAAATCATTTTTTGGTTTTGTAGGAGATTATCAATCTGGAGTAATTATTGATATAGATATATTATTAGGTATCTTATGTTTTACTATTGTAGGCATGGTATTAGGTTTAAGCATATCAAAAAATATAAAATCAAATATTCTTAAGCAGTGTTTCGGCTGGTTTACTTTATTTGTTGCTGCCTTTATAATTATAAAGGAAATTCTTATATGAAAGTTAAATATTTTTATGATGCAATGACGTCTACTTTTAGTTATTTAATAATTGATCAAGAATCTTCCAGATGTGCAATTATTGATTCAGTTCTAGATTACAATATATATACTGGAAATTTTGAAACTACTAACGCAGATATTATTTTTGATTATATTAAAAATAATAATTTAAAATGTGACTGGATCTTAGAAACGCATATTCATGCTGATCACATTACAGCTTCTTGTTATTTAAAAGATAAACTTAATGCTAAAATTGGCATTGGAATAGGTGTCAAATCTATTATTAATTATTGGGTTGATGTATTTAACCTTAATAAGAAAATTTTATCAGAAGGAAAACATTTTGATAAATTATTTGATGATAATGAAATTATTAATATTGGTAACTTAGAGGTAAAAATTTTGGCAACACCAGGTCATACTGCCTGTTGTGTTTCTTATTATGTAGAAGAAAGTATATTTGTAGGTGATACATTATTTATGCCTAGTTCTGGAACAGCAAGAGCTGATTTTCCTGGAGGAAGTGCATCTATTTTATATAATTCTATAAAAAAAATACTAGCTTTACCTTGTAAGACAAAAATTTATATTTGTCATGATTATCCAAAGGTTGAAGGAGAAGAGCAATGCTTAAGTACAGTAGAAATACAAAATGATAATAATATTTTAATTAATAAA
>JAQWRB010000060.1 GCA_029243935.1 Alphaproteobacteria bacterium | reverse complement strand
CTATTTTATTTTTCATATTTTAAACTATATAGATTATATAAACATATGTGAAGGCAATAAATTATTACTTCAAAATATAATAATAAAAATATTACTTTATTTTTTCTACGTAAGAACTATCTTTTATTTATGACAAAAATAATACTTTACATTTCAATACTATTTATATTTTTATTTAATAATATAGCTATTTCTTCAGACTTGGACTTAGCAAAGGACGCTTATAATAAAAGTGACTTTAAAGCTGCTTTTAATTATTGGGAACCGCTAGCAAAAGAAGGTATTTCAGACGCGCAGTTAGGTCTAGGAATTCTTTATGGAAAAGGACAAGGTTTATTACAAGATTATAGAGAATCTGTAAAATGGTTTAAATTATCAGCAGATCAAGGAAATGCAGAGGCTCAATTTTATATTGGCATGGCATATATTAACGGAGTTACCTATAAAAAAAATTATTCAATAGCATATATGTGGTTAAGCGTCTCTGCACTTAAACAAACAAGATTAGCTAAAGACAATTTACCAAAATTTATAAAAATGATGACACAAGAGCAGATTAGCGAAGGAGAAAAATTAAAGAATCTATGTATTAATAAAAATTTTATAAATTGTTAACACAAAAAACTAAATTACTTAAAATTAATTTTTCTCGCCTAAAGCAATAATAGAATCTATACTATCAGGCTGAATTTCTAACCATTTATAAAAACAAGAATTACTACCTAATAATACATACCAATTAGATTGTTCAAAATTTGGCCATATAACAACAGTATCAATATTTAATAATTCTTTTGTATTTTCATCTGGTGTTTTTAAAATATAACCGCTTAAAAAATTATTTAATGTTTTGTTTACAATCTTAAAAGGTGTAATGTGAGGCTGCTCAATTTTTCCTCTTTTTAAGATTCCTTCAAAAGAAACACAATCTTGATCATACTTTATAGTGTAATCCTCTTTTATTAATGGAATTGTATCCCATTTAGCTACATATCCTGCCGGAACTTTTTCAGCATAGGCATTTATACTATAAAAAAGGATAATTATATAAATAGAAAATTTCAGTAGTCTTCTCCAAATTTAGATGAATATGAATAATAATTTATTTGATAATTTTTAAGTGAGTCATTTTTTTTTCTTTCGAATCGCTATAAACACTTTTACTATCTAAATCGTTTTTATTATTAACATTTATTTTTATATTACTTACTATCTTATTCCATATACTTCCAGCCCTTTTTAATTGCACATAGATATTATCGTTACTTCTTAATCTATCTGCAAATTCTTGAATATCCTTATCTAAAGCCATTACTGCTTCATAATTATCTAAATTTTTATCTTTTTCATTTATTTCTATTATAAAAATCTTTTTCATATAACCCTCTATTTTAATTGAGAATGATAATCATTCTCATTGACAATAAAATTTAAATATTATATATATTATATTAAATAAGGGTGAATATATATTTCCTCCCAAGAAATACATACTTCCTTATTAATATTTAGAGAGTAAATGAGTACCTCCATTTACTCTCTTTTATTAAATATTTAAATCTAGTTAATTATCTACCTAAATCTAAATCTTTATATGTTACATCTTCTACTAATTCCGCTTCAACTACATAAACACTTCCAAAAGCATCTTCTGCAGGCGGGTTTATAGTAATAGTGCCATTAATACCTACAGGTTGATACATGCTTCTTATTTTAACTGGTGCATTTAGTTTAACTAAAAGCATTTGATTAGGGGGTGGTGGCGGAACATGCATACA
>JAQWRB010000042.1 GCA_029243935.1 Alphaproteobacteria bacterium | reverse complement strand
CTGTTGGAGGATTATCAGTTACAGCTACTGTAACTGCTGCTAAAATTTCTGGTGCTGCTGGTAGTAAATATGCTACTGGTGCTGCTGCTGCTAATTTAATTATGAATGCAGTAGTAAATACTTGGAATGCTAAGTATGGAGAAACTGCAGGAGCATCTAAAACTGCTTCTTTCTGGAGTAGCGCTGCTACCGGAACAACAGCTCTTACTATAGAAGGTTTAACTACTAAAGAAGCTGCGGGATCTAGACCAACAGGTCAAACTATTTCTTTAAGTCATAGTATCGCTTCTGGAGCTGCTTCTATAGCTTCCAACGGTGTAATAACTAACACTTTTGCTGATTGGGTAATTGGTACTGACGACGAAGATTTAGCTTCAACAGATAACTATGCTCAAGGTGTAGACCTTATCATTTCAATGGAAGAAACTACTATAGGAGCACTTGCTGGAACTACTTCAGCTAATAGTGCAGTATTGACAGGTAACGCAACAGGTGGAGCATCTCTTACAGCTCCAGTTGCATTAACAACTGCAAAAACTGCTGCTGATAGTGCGAGTACAACTCTTGTAACTAACATCTTTGATGCTGATGCAGGTCTGTATACAGCTGCTGGTGGTGGTGGTGCAGGTGATGTAAGAACACTTGAAAACTCTGTAGAAGGTGTTGTAACAACAGATGGTACTAAAAGAGCTTATTTCAGTAGAATTCACTGGTTAGGATAAATTCTTTAAGTTCATAGAACTTTTACAATAATTAACCCTCCTTTTAAGGAGGGTTTTTTATTTTTGATATATGAAGCACAGCCATATATTTCTAATTCTTTACCTAGCCGTCCCACTTGTTCCTTATCTGGGGACAGCAGACAAGGTAGTTCCTCAGAATCTTTATTTAACCATTTTAAATTTTATTGTAGTTTCATATTACATTAAAATAATGGGAAAGGATTTTTTACTTTCATTTAAAAAAATATTTCTATTAGTTCCAGTTTTTTTAATGTTCTTGTATATCACATGGGGATTTATATCATTAATTTATTCTATTAATTTTAATGAATCGTTGAATAGTATTTTTGAGAGGTATACACTTTTAATCTCTTTTATAAATATGATTTTTATTATTAAAAACATTAAGAAGTTTAAAGAGTTTCTATTTTATTGTATTTCGTTTTTCTTAATAATCAATTTATTTAGTGTTTTGAATTCTTACTTAGGAGATATTATAGCTTATGGAAAACCTAATTTCAGATCATTAACTTATAGAGGAATAAGTGGAAGCATTAATATAATGGCATACATACTTATTATTCAAATATTTCTATTAAATTTTTTTTTAATAGGTTCTAAGTTAAAAAGAACATTATTTATTTTATTTATTAATTCAGTTTCGATTTTTTCAATTTTTGGTATATTTCAAACTCGGTCTGCTATTCTTACTTTAATTTTTCTCTATTTAGTCACCTGTATTACCTTAGTATATCTTAAAGTATTTAAAGACTTAAAAATTAAAGAAACCTTATCTGGATTATTAATTAAATGTTTTATTCCATTAATATTTGGGATTCTCATAACTAATTATGTTTCAAATAAATATGATTTTATAAATATACAAGACAGATTAGCAACGGTTAGTAATTATTCTGAAGATACTTCATTATCACAAAGACTAAGATATTATAAAGCTGCTTTTGAATCTTTTAAAAAATACCCTATTCATGGAATTGGAATTGGGGGATGGGAAATAGAATCTGTTAAATATGAAAGTTTATTTCTAACGGATTTTGTAGTTCCATATCATGCTCACAATGATTATCTTGAGACAATTGCAGAGACCGGGTTAATCGGTTTTATTCTTTTTTATGGCTCAATTTTTTATTTATTTTTTTTAACAATTAAAAATATATTTTTTCGGGATAAATCAGAAAATAAAATATTTCTATTTTTTGTTTTAGTAGCTTTAACATCCTACTTGATAGATTCTTTATTTAATTTTCCTTACGATAGAACTTTTCAACAGATATATCTATTTTTTCTATTATCAATTCTTATAAACTTTGTTCAATCCCCTATTGCTAAATTTAATATTTTCAAAGTAGATAAAATATTGATTTTATTCCTGATAATCTTGTTCCCCGCTTCTTTGTACTCTTCAATTAGATCTTTCAATGCCTCAAAAGATCACGCAACTCTATTAGCGCAGTTTAATAGAAATGATTTTTCAAAACCTTCTCTTGAGGATATTGATAGTTTTGAGATGACCTATCCTAATATTACTCCAACCGCTCTATCCATGAATTCTATTAAAGGTTTATTCTATATGCGAAATGGAAAATATAGGGATGCAATTAAATATTTTAAAAAGGGAATTAAAAGTAGTCCACATATGTATTTATCAGAATATGGAATAGGAGTTTCCTATTTAATGCTAAACATGCCTGATAGTGCTTTATATTATTCTCGCAAGGCTTTTAAATCTACCCCAAATAATTATAATTATTTTGCTACTTATGCAGCCAGTTTAATTGACAGTAAAGATAGTATTGAAATTAAATCAGCA
>JAQWRB010000175.1 GCA_029243935.1 Alphaproteobacteria bacterium | reverse complement strand
TAAGATTTCAACCATCAGAATTAATGAAAATACTAGTGCCTTTAATGGTGGCTGCTTTTTATGCCGATAAGCCTCTGCCCCCCAAAGTTACATATATTTTTATAGCAATATTAATAGTTTTAGTTCCAGTTTTCATGATTATGAGACAACCAGATTTAGGTACTGCACTATTAATTGGCATGTCAGGAGCTATTGCTATATTGCTTGCAGGCATGTCATTTAAATTTTTTTTAGGTGGTATTATTTCTGCTGCATCACTCATCCCTATTTTATGGATTAATATGCATCAGTATCAAAAACAAAGAGTACTAACATTTTTTAATCCAGAAAGTGACCCTTTAGGATCAGGTTATCATTTAATGCAATCTAAGATAGCACTCGGTTCTGGTGGTTTTTTTGGGAAAGGATTTTTTAATGGAACACAGTCAAAGCTAGGTTTTGTGCCCGAGCATTCAACTGATTTTATATTCACTGCTTTTGGAGAAGAATTTGGATATTTAGGCGTTATTATATTAATGTCGCTATATCTCTTTATTGCACTAAGGGGATTAAGCATTTCAATAAAAGCTACTGATAATTTTGGTAGACTTTTAACCGGGACACTTAGCCTGACTATATTTTTATATGTCCTAGTTAATGTGGGCATGGTTATTGGGTTTTTGCCTGTCGTGGGAGCCCCATTACCATTTATGAGTTATGGAGGTACTTCGATGGTTACATTGTTTGCCACATTAGGAATAATAATGTCAATTAAATCACATCAGAGGATCTTAAGAAAATGATTAAAAAATTACTACTCTTTCTAGTTTTATCTAATACTGCAATGGCAAATTATGATCAGCATGAAGTAAATAATTTTATTGATTTTATGAATAGTAAACACTCTTATAGTAAAGAACATCTCAAGCTTTTATTTAATGAAATTAAAGTAGAACCTCGTATAAAAAAATATTTTAAAAAAGCTCCGGAGAGAACTTTGACATGGAATGGTTGCAAACCTAATGAAAAAAAATGCACTAACTATAAGAAATTATTTGTTACTAAAAAAAATATAGATAAAGGAATTATTTTTTGGAACCAAAATAAGAAGTCTTTGCTTGAGGCAGAAAAAAAGTTTGGAGTACCACCGGAAATTATTATTGCGATCATAGGAATAGAAAGCAAGTATGGGTCAAGGACTGGAACTTTTAAAACATTTGATACCCTGGCATCTCTATCTTTAGGCCCAAACAAAGGAAGACGAGCAAAATTTTATAGAGATGAGCTTATAAACTTTTTATTAATGTGTAGAGAAAATAAATTGGATCCAAGAAATATAAAAGGATCTTATGCGGGAGCTTTAGGGAAGCCTCAGTTTATATCTAGTAGCTACAGACATTATGCTATTGATTTCAATGGAGATAATGTGGTGGATTTATGGAACTCAAACGAAGATGTTATTGGAAGTGTTGCTAATTATTTTAAGAAAAATGGCTGGAAGAGTAACCAACTTATAATGAGTAATTTAATATATGAAGATTCTAACAAAAAATATATAGAAAATGAGTCCAAAAAAACCTATAAACCTAAAACTCCCTATAAGACATTTATGAATAATAAATTATATGCAGATGAAACTATTGCTGATAGCACCTTGTTGTCAGTTATTGGAAGAGAAGAGCAGAAAGGTAGGATTTATAGTTTTGCTCATAAAAATTTTTATGTCATTACTAGATAT
>JAQWRB010000019.1 GCA_029243935.1 Alphaproteobacteria bacterium | reverse complement strand
CTATGGAGCCTGGCACATCCTTTAAGTCAGGGTAACATTTCAAACCAAGTATCTCAGTCTCTCGTGGATTAACAGGTATCACCTCATAACCGTTCTGGATTAGATAATCTCCAACTAAATAGCTCGCCCTGTATGCTTTAGCTGACATACCAACAATCGCAATTTTTTTCTCATTTAATGCTGCTTTAATTATATTGGGATCTTGCCATTCTGAGTATGTTATTTTATTCATGCTTTGGTCTTTTTTTTGATTTCTATGAATATTAATATTTATTAATTTTGGACTGGCCGCAAATATAAATTTATATATTGATACAGTATTTCAAGGTCATCTTGATAAAAGTAATAAGCTTTATAGAGGTGATATAGCCCTTCTTTTCGCAATGAATAAACTTTATTTAACTTTCTTCTGACCTTTTCAACTGTAAAGTTGATCGTTCCATCAGGATTAATAGCTACAACATGGTTGACACGCTGTTTATCTTTAATCACTCTTCTCTCTGCTTCATATATCTTTCTTTCACAAGCACGAATTTGTTTTCTTAGATCAATAATTGCAGCTGCAACCTCACTCTCAACATTATTAATAAATAGTTCACATTGATGCATACAGATTATGCTTTAGTTAATATATGATTAACGATACTGGCGATCTGAAATGCCAAATAAGGCGGGACGGCATTACCTACTTGATGATATTGCTGGGTCCGATTACCGCAGAAATAATAGTTATCTGGAAAAGATTGAATCCTCGCAGCCTCTCGAACAGTTAAACTTCTACATTGCTTGGGATCATAATGAATATAAGCATGCCCATCTTTTGAAATATGACTAGTGATTGTTTTTCCTGGAAGATTTTTTAATACAGTTCTAAAGCGATCCTTATGATTACCAGACTTAGTATTTTTATGCTCTGGAAGAAGTTGTTCAGGATAATCATTCAATAAAGGTGACTTGCCCTTAATATCGGAATAAATAACATTAAATAAATAGCGCTTTAAATCAGTATCCATATGCGAACGTGACTCATGATTGAGATATCCATCTAATTTTTTATCCACATACCATGAGAAAAGATCTTGTGGCAATTGACTTTCTTTTTTCTTGCCATATTTTAAGCAAGGCACAAAAAAACTACCCCTATCATCCGAATAGCTCTCCTTTTTTATTATTTTTCTAACTCGATTAATTTCAATTTTAATCTCATTAGATACACCCCGTGCTAAATTTACCCAATCCTTATCTAGCTGCTGTTTCCATAAACCATTGCTATCTGTCACTTTTTTTCTATCAATTTTACTGATTCCGCTTCTTAATTTTGGTAAGTCATCTATTACATCTGAGGCACTCACCAATTTGTCTACTTCGGTCAAATACGGAATATGATCTATATTGGAGAAACCTTCCCTTATACCAAGGATAATAACCCTTCTCCGAGATTGACCCACACCATAACGCTCACTTTTAATCCGAAAGTCTGAGGTCCCACCCTTTGGAAATAAATCTTCTTGCTCAGGCTCTACTAATGGAAAAAGTTTATATTTAACAACTTTCCCATTCTTGGTTTGAGGTGATTGAAGATCATTAATAATTTTATTAAAAATATTCTCTCCATTAATCTTTGAGCTTAAGATACCTGGAACATTCTCCATAATAAATACAGCAGGTTTAAATTCTGGCAAGATATTTAAATACCACTCATAAAGATAGTTTCTGTGATCAGTCTCAGGAGAGTATGTACCTTTTTAATAAAATTATTAATGATCTTC
>JAQWRB010000004.1 GCA_029243935.1 Alphaproteobacteria bacterium | reverse complement strand
ACTGTTGATGGTTTTAAAGCAGCTGAAGTTGTTCTAAATAATGTCAAAGTCTCAGAATCAAATCTTATTAGCACTACAAATATGTCTTATGAAATTATAGAAAAGACAATAAACAAAACCTTAATTGCTTTAGCTGCAGAGGCTTCTGGTATAATGGAAAAAATGTATGAAATGACTTTAGAATATATAAAAACTAGAAAACAGTTTGGAGTAGCTATTGGTAAATTCCAAGCCATTCAACATAGAGCAGTAGAAATGTTAATTCTTAGCGATGAAATGAATTCATTATCTAATATGGCAGCATTAAAAGGTAATAATAATGTATCTGCTCTTAAAGCTACTTATGCATCTAAAATTCATATTGGTATTGGTGGAAAAAAATTAGCTCAGGAAGCAATACAATTGCATGGTGGCATGGGAGTTACAGAAGAAATGGAGATTGGACAATATTTTAAACGGTTAACATTATTAGATACATTTTTAGGTAATTCTGACTATTACTTAGATATATATTCAAAACTAGATTAATATTAAGGATTAGATGCAACTTAATAATAAAAATAAATTTTATGCTTTTCCATTAAGAAAAAATATTGGATGTATAGGTATTATTTTAGGTATATTAATAATATCAATTGTATTATTTTTAGGTTTCTTTGTAGGCATTTTTCTCATAGGCTTTATAGCTTTATTTTATATTTATAAATTTTTTAAAAATAAATTTCAAAATAGAAGTAATATAAACAATAAAAATGATGATATTACAGATGCTGATTATATAGAAATTTCTGATGATTTTGATGAAAAAAATTAAATTAATTATTTTTGTCTATAAAAATATTTTCTTCCTTTGAACCTAATTCAATTATTTTTTTATTAATTTCAATTAAGAAATCATTTTCCCCATTCATATATATATAATGCAATCCTAGGTCTGGAAAAATTTTATTAATATTTTTTGCAACACTTCCAAATAAAAAACGACTTGTATTTGATGGGTCTTTATTAAAAAGAGTAATTTTATATGAAAAATTTTTATATAGAAATTGTAGCTTATGCATTTCTTCCATTAGAAGTATATCTTTTTTTTTATCAAAATAACTTATGAGCATAATAGGATATTCAAATCCGGATGCTAGTAGTTCATTTATAATATTTAACGTTTTAATAATATTGATATTTTTTGATAAAAATAAAGTTGGCTTATCTGGAAAAGAAGGAAAGTTATTATCTAAATAAGGACCTTTTATTGTAATTATTTCTCCAATAGCTAAGGTCTTCTCTAAATATTTATTAAGATTTATGTTTTTTCTTTTATCAACTAAAATATTTATATGTCCACAATTTATATGATTGTTATTTTTATTCTTGTATAAAATATAATATTTTTCTTTAATATCTGAACCTGGAATTATTATTTCAATGTAGGATAATTTGTTTGGTATGAAAGTAAACCTCTTTGAAACTGAAATTTTTATATCTTTTATTTTAGTAGTAACTTGCTTGATTGATAATATTTCTGAAATCATTTCTTTAGGCTTTTCATTATCAAGTTGCTTAGAAATAGGAGAAAGCATTTCGAGTTCAAGTAAATCGGATATTGCTTCAGCTTGGCAGGTTAGTATGATATTATCATTTTTTTCAGATTCTGTTAAAACATGATTTACTTTATTATTTTTATTCACCTTACCTTTTAACACTTTGGCTTTACATGTACCACAAACACCTGACCTACAACTAAATGGTAATTTAATATTTCTACTCAAAGAAGCTTGAATAATATTTTTATTACGCTCAATGTTATAATTTAGTTGATATGCTGGTATTATAATATTTGTTAATTTACTAATCATTTTTTTTCCATTTTATAGAACATCCTATACTAGGATTATTAAATGGTACTTTCATATTTTTAGATATAGCTAGCATAGAATGAAATAGCTCTCGTTCTGCATCTTGAATATTATTTATTCCTGAACTATCAATTCTTCCTCT
>JAQWRB010000001.1 GCA_029243935.1 Alphaproteobacteria bacterium | reverse complement strand
AGTATTATGGTACTCATTGTTTCAGGTCTAGCTATTATTGCCAGCCTAATGGGTATCTTTAATTTGGGACATGGTGAGTTTGTTCTTCTTGGTGCCTATACAGTTTACGCTTTTAGAGAAATAGGCTTGCCAGAATGGATGGGTATGGCTTTTGCTCCTTTTGCAGTAGGAATGTTTGGTTTAATAATAGAGATGTTATTTATTAGGCGGTTATATACAATTCCTATTATAGCTATGCTTGCGACATTTGCCATAGGTCTAATTATACGTGAAACTGTAAGAGGGCTTCTTGGTGGAAAGTTTTATTATGTAAACGCACCTATAGAGGGTGTGTTTGAAATTGGTGATTATAGTTTTTCTATATGGAGACTAGTAATAATTTTAGCAACTATAATTATTATGTTTCTATGTTATTGTTTTCTTACGCGGACTACTTATGGGTTAAAAATTAGAGGTTCAATGGAAAACCCATCCTTAGCTAGAGCTTCGGGTATTTCTACTAAGAAATTATATACGCTTACTTTTGGATTTGGCGCAGCCTTAGCTGGTTTGGCTGGAGCACTGATGGTGCCTGTATTTTCTATATCAGCAGATTTAGGTTTAGCATTTATGGTTCAAGCTTTTCTTTCATTAATGTTGGGAGGTATTGGAACTTTTGAAGGACCATTATTAGGAAGTGCTCTGATAGGCGCAATGGTTCCGGGTTTCCAATGGATTAGAGAATTTCCATTTATAGTAGATCATATAAGTCCAATATTTTCAGAAGTTTTTGTATTTATAGTAGCACTTGTGATTGTTAAATTTAGACCAAAAGGCTTAATTAGTAAGGGAAGAATATAAGAATAAAAAAGGAAATAATATGACAGAATCTAATATATCTCCAGAGGGAGTTCCAGCACCTAAATTAAAATATATTATGACTTATCAAGCTGATCTTTCTCCTGCTCAGAACATAAATAGAGATAGAGTAGTATGGGATGCAGCTCCTACAGGTGGTTGGGTAAAAGATATTTGGGGAAATAAAGGAAAATTAATTCCTCCTTCTGGAGATTGGATGACAGTACTGCCGAATGGTACTTTATATCAAGATGTTCGAGCTACAGTACTAATGGATGATGGGGCAATGTTGTTTGTTGAATATAAGGGCAAGGTTAAATGGAAAGAACATGTTCCTAAAAAAATTGAAACTGGAGAACCTATTACATGGGAAGATCATGAATATTTTATAAATAGTCCTACAATTACGACTGAATCTGAAAAATATGGCTGGATGAATAATGTAGTATTTATTAACAAGGTCGTAGAAGTGCAATTAAATAATGATAAAAAAATGTATGTTAGGTACGATACGTATCAAGTAGTAATGCATCCTTAGTAATTAAGGTTATCTTAACCATTTATCCATCATGTTACCAAGTACCACCATTCTAATAACTTGATTATTCGTGTGAACATAGTCACGAATAGTATTGCGAGTTGTATCATTTATTTCTGAATATTTAGTTTTTTGTCTTTTAAGGTTAATTCCATTTTCTTTAACATGTGATAAAACATTTTCTAATGCTTCAGAAATTTCAGAATTTGAATCTAATGGCTTAAATGTTTTATAAACTAAAGATAAAAAATCAGGCCAGTGAGCCAAATGTCGCCATAAAGTAGCGATATGAGAATTTATTCCTTTTGGAGAACCAATGGAATTAACATTTTTAACTATTGACCAAGTCTCTGAACTTATTTCCTCTTTATTCATTAACTTTGGAAATGTTGGTTTAACTATTTTAGGTTTTGTATTTATTATATTCACTCGTGGTTTATAGTCAGATATGATAAAAGCAGATAAAGCCATCAAATTCATACCATTAGATTTATTATAGACTTTAATAATTTCTCTTATATCTTGTATATTCTTTTGTTTAAATTCATTTTTATTAAATGTTTTTGGAATGGGTAAATTAACAGAATTTATCATATTATTTAGAGCTAATTCAGGAGTACCTGAGAGGTATATTGGTTTGGTTAGTGTCCATATGTCCTCAAGACTATTGTCCATAGTTGCAAGTCCTCGCCAAATGGAAGTAATAAGAGGAATATTCATGGTATTTCTTATATCTAGAAAAATTTCAGCTGTTTTACCTTTAGCGTCTTCTTCGTTAATAGCTGTAACAGGGTCATAGGAAAAATCAGAATTTGGCAAAGTTTTATCCAAAATAATTTATAAGATATTAATATTAAATCATATGAATTATTATTTGTCACTTTGGTAATAAATAATGATATTTGACCAGAGAATTTTTATTAGTTTATATTGATATAATTGTATTTATTAGTATTAAAATAATAAAGGTTAATAGTAGAAAATGTATTTTGATATAATTATAAGAAATGGGTCTATAATTGATGGAACTGGAAGGGATTCTTATAAAGCTGACATAGCAATCCTTGGAGATAAAATTGTAGATATAGGAGTCATTAAAGGTGCTTCAAAAAAAGAAATTAATGCTAAAAATTTAATAATTACTCCTGGTTTTATTGATATTCATACACATTATGATGGTCAATCTGTATGGGATAATTATTTAAAACCTTCCTCTCTACATGGAGTTACTACGGTAATTATGGGAAATTGCGGTGTAGGATTTGCGCCATGTAAAAAAGATGATAGAGAAAAACTAATAGAGCTCATGGAGGGAGTAGAAGATATTCCCTCACCTGTTATGCATGAAGGTTTAAATTGGGATTGGGAAACTTTTCCAGAATATTTAGATGCATTGGATAAAAATAATAGAGATATAGATGTTTGTGCATTAATTCCACATGCAGCTTTAAGAGTATTTGTTATGGGTAAGAGAGCAATCAATCATGAAAGAGCTACTGAAGAAGATATGATACAAATGAGAAAAATTAGTGCTGATGCTATTAAGTCTGGCGCTTTTGGTTTCTCTACTTCTCGTACAATTAGTCATAAAAGTTGTGATGGAGAATTTACTCCTACATTAAGAGCTCATGAAAGCGAACTAATGGCAATTGCCAAAGGGCTAAAAGATGCTAATAGTGGGTTTATGGAAATAGTGTCGGATTGGAATGAACCTAGTCCTGAAGAAGAATTTGCAGTGTTGAGAAAAATTGCTAAGAGCACAAATATACCAATCGTTTTTACGTGTAATCAGAGGCATGATAGAACTGAATATTGGAAAGACTTAATGAGATTAGCTAGAGAAGCAAAATATGATAATCTTTCTATTAGACCAGTAGTAGCGCCTAGACCTATAGGTATATTGTTAGGCTTAAATGGAAGTCAAAATCCTTTTTCTGGTACGCCAACATATAAAAAAATTGCACATTTAAGCCTTAAAGAACGTGTAAATATTATGAAAAGTGAGAAAATAAGAAATAATATATTAGATGAAGATCCAATTAAAGATAGCAAATTTCCTTTAATTAATAGGATTAGTTATAAACAAATGTATGAATTTGGAAGAGAAACAAATTATACCCCAGATAAAAATGAATCATTAGCAATAAGGTCTATTAAAGAAAAAATAACAGCGCAGGAATTAGCATATAATATTTTAATCAAAGATGAAGGTAAGGCTTTTATATATTCGCCTTTAGTAAATTTTGCCTCTAATAATTTAGATGCTTGCGAAGCTATGCTGATAGATAAAAATGCTATTATGGGATTAGGTGATGGTGGAGCGCATGTGGGTTTTATTCTAGATGCTGGTTTTCCAACTTGGTTAATAGACTATTGGTGTAATAAAAAAAATAAATTTTCTAAAGAAGAAACAATTAGAAGATTAACAACAGATACAGCGATGGCTGCGGGATTACATGATCGTGGAAAAATAAAAAAAGGATTTAAAGCGGATATAAATATTTTAGATTGGAAAAATGTTGGAGCAGGGCATCCATATATTGTTAACGATCTGCCAGCAGGTGGTAAAAGACTTATGCAAGAAACAACAGGTTTTGAATATACAATAGTATCAGGAAATATTACTTATATAAAAGGAAAACCTACTGGAAATTTGCCTGGGACATTAGTGAGGAGAAGTTAAATAGAAAGATTAATACTTAAAGGAGCACCAGGATCACCTTATACAAGAAAAATGTTAAGTTTACTTAGATATAGGAGGTTACCATATAATTTTTTAATAGGAGGTTTATTTGAAGAGGGAATTATGGATACTTCATACCTTCCTAAAGCTAAAGTAAATTTAATGCCTACATTTTATTTTAAAAATAAATTTAATAAATTAGAACCTATGATAGATTCTACATTTATACTTAGAAGATTAGAAAAGTTATATTCAGATAGGTCTGCTGTTCCAAAAAGCTCAGTATTAAATTTTTTAGATTATTTGATTGAAGATTTTGCTGATGAGTGGTTGACCAAAGCTACATTTCATTACAGATGGACATATGATGAAGATATAAAAAAAGCTGGCTCTACATTGTCCCGTTGGAGATCGTTAACTGATAATGAAGAAACAATAAAGCCTATTAGAAAGGATATTTCAGAACGTCAAATTTCCCGCTTATACGTTGTTGGAAGTAATACGACTACATCAGATATTATTGAAGGAAGTTATAAAAATATATTAAAATTAATGGATAAGCATATGAATAATTATCCTTATATATTTGGAGAAAGACCTAGCAGCAGTGATTTTGCTTTATATGGTCAACTTACACAATTAACGGCTTTTGACCCTACTCCTATGAAGATAGCTGACAATATTGCCTCAAGAATTGTTGCGTGGGTTGGTATTATGGAAGATTTATCTGGTCTTGAAGTTAATGATTCAGATTGGGTTAATGCTCATAATTTGACGGAATCTTTTAGAAACATTTTTTATGAAATTGGAAATACTTATGTTCCAGTTTTGAAGGCAAATTATGAAGCGGTTTATCAGAATAAAGAAGAAGTTAAAATAGAAATAAAAGGAAAATTATGGACTCAAAAACCTTTTTCTTATCAAGCTAAATGCTTAAATTGGATTAAAGAAGAATATGGGGCTTTAGAAAATAAAGATAAAAATTTCATAGATGAATTTTTAAATGAGACTGGTTGCGAGCAGCTATTAAATGAAAAATAATATTTATAAAGAATATCACTTAAAGTTAACTCAATGTTTTACATTAATTGAAGAATGTTACTGGGATCTTCAGGAAGTATATGATGATACTAAAGTTAATTATAAATTTGATAAAAAAAATAGCGCAACTTTACCTTATGGTTTATGGAAACTTTACTTGATAGAAGAATGTGCTAAAGAAATACAAACAGAAAAAGGTCAAGGGATATATACTCTAAGTTGTGATAATTTATTTAACCTAATCAAAAATTATGCAAATTGGAAACCTAAGGATGAGAATGATTGGAATAATGGCAATGATTTACTTGGAATATCAGGTAAAGCTAATGAATGTTTATCTAATATTATTTCAGATTTATATAATAGAAAAAATGGTAATGTTGAATTTTATAGAGATTTAGAATTACCGGTGGAGTAGTAATGAAAGCTAGTATTAATGTAGAAGAAGGTGCTCTAGAATTAATGTCTAAGGGTAATTTAGAAGAGCCTGTTATTATGTTGAATTTATTAAAATATTTAGATATCGCAAAAGTAGGGTTTGGAGTGGATGGCTTAACAGGAAGAAAGGCTTATGAAGTTTATGGTAAAAAATTTGCAAAATTTCAGCCAAAATATGGAGGAGAGCCTATATGGATGGGAAAAGTTCATAATTCTATAATAGGAATAGATGATTGGGATATATCTATTCTAGTACGTTATCCTAAAAGAATAAATTTTATAAATATGTTTAATGATCCCGATTATAAGGCTATTGCTCCAATTAGAGCAGCTGCTTTAAAAGATAGTAGAATTATAGAGATGTCAGAGTTATTGCATAGGAATATAAAATAATATGATCCAATCTATTGATCATATAGTTTTAACTATAACAGATTTAAATAAGACAGTTTTTTTCTATTGTGATGTCTTAGGTATGAAATTAGAAGAGTTTAAGTTAGGATCAAATAGAGAAATAAGAAAATGTCTAAAATTTGGTAACCAAAAAATTAATTTACATGAAAATAATAACTTAATTAAGCCAGGCGCAAAAGTTGCAAAACCAGGAACGGGAGACATTTGTTTTATTTCAGATAAGAATATATTAGAGTGGGAAAAAATCTTTATAAGAAATAATATAAAAATAGAGCAGGGTCCTATTAAACAAATTGGCGCTTCTAGTGATTTATATTCAATATATATTAGAGATCCTGATGAAAATCTTATTGAAATTTCTAATAGGATAAATATTTAATTTTATATTAAATATTTACTATTGATGAATTATTTATAAAAAATTGAGGAAAAAAATTATATATCGAGCCGCTTATAAATAGAAATATAGAGAATATATATATATATTTATTGAAACATTTTAGAGTAGTACATGATTTTTCTTCTGAAGAGTCTGTAGGACAGGAGTGATTCCTGTTTCTTATTTTAATAATACCACTAGTTATTATTAATGAACCTGAGATTATAAATAATAAAAGACTATATTTTTCAATTAAAATTAATTTTGGAAAACTAGAGTAAATATATGCTAATACAGGACCTCCTCCTAGTAACAGTAAAAATGCAGGTAAAGCGCAGCATATGCACATGCTAAGGCTAGCAAATAAGCTTGAAAGTGTTAATATAGTCAATTTTTTTGGTGTTTTGTTTTTAGATATTAAATTCATTTTTTGCTATTTAGGTTTATAATTTATTTAAATTTTTTATA
>JAQWRB010000176.1 GCA_029243935.1 Alphaproteobacteria bacterium | reverse complement strand
ATCTTGCATAGATTTATAGACTCTAACTTAATAAGTTTAAAATACACAAAAAAATGTTGAATTCTTCTATATATTGAGAATTTATGACCATGCTTACTTGTAACGTGGTCCGTTATTATCACGATCTGAATGCGCTATAGCAGTAATAACAGTTTTTATAGACACTTTACCAATCGTTTTTCCTTTTACATCAACCACTGCAGCAATACCTTTATCGGTTGAATTCATGATCTGTAAAGCTTCTTCAACAGATGTATTGGATACAAGTTTAGGGCCAGATGCATTAGTTGTTTTTTCCATAATTGAGCCTATTTTTAGTACTCGACTGAGATTTATATCTTTAATAAAATCAGCAATATATTTATCAGCAGGATTCAGTATGATATCCTGTGGATCTCCCGTCTGAATTACTTCACCATCTCTCAAAATTGATATTTCGTCACCAATCCGCAACGCTTCATCAAGGTCGTGGGTAATAAAAATAATGGTTTTATGTAATTCTCTTTGCAAATCGAGAAGAATATCCTGCATATTAGTTCGTATAAGAGGATCAAGGGCTGAAAACGCTTCATCCATAAGTAAAATTTCTGCATCTGTAGCCAGTGCCCGTGCTAATCCAACACGCTGCTGCATACCTCCAGATAATTGTGCAGGGTAGTGCTTTTCAAAACCAGTCAAACCAACTTTATCAATCCATCTCTTACTTCGTTCCTGAGCTTCACCTTCGCTAATACCTTGAATTATCAATCCATAGGAAATATTCTGAATAACTGTGCGATGAGGTAGCAATCCAAATTTTTGAAACACCATTGAAGCTTTGTGACGACGGAATTCTCGTAGTTCATCTTGAGACATTTCCATTAAATTTTCACCATCTATGATGACTTTCCCTGAGGTTGGCTCTATCAATCTATTAATGTGACGGATCAATGTTGACTTACCAGAACCTGATAGCCCCATTATCACATGTAGACGTTTTGCTGATAAATTAATATTGATGTTATTTAAACCCAGTACATGGCCATGTTCATCGAGTAGTTGTTGCTTGGACATTCCATTTAACACATGTTGCATCGCGTAATTAGGACGATCGCCAAAAATTTTAGACAGACTATTAATACTTATCTTAATATCAGTCATTATTAGGTCCTTTACGATAGTTTTGCAAACGCTTACCGTAACGCTGTAAAACTCGATCAAAAATAATTGCAAGTGCAACGATTGCAAGACCATTCATCAATCCAAGAGCAAGATACTGGTTTTGAATTGCTTGTAGCACCGGGATACCTAAACCACGGACGCCGATCATTGAGGCAATAACGACCATAGCCAATGCCATCATGATGGTTTGGTTAATACCAGCAAAAATATTAGGTAAAGCCAATGGAATTTGTACACCAAAAAGCTGTTGTTTTTTATCGGCTCCAAAGGCCTCTGCTGCTTCAATAATATCCTTATCAACTAGCCTAATACCAAGATTAGTTAAACGTACAATTGGTGGCATAGCATAGACACATACTGCGATCAACCCTGGCACCTTACCGATGCCAAGCAGCATCAAAACTGGTAAAAGATACACAAAAATAGGAATTGTTTGCATCACGTCAAGTACTGGTGTCACTAACGCTTGCACTCGATCAGATCGCGCCATCCAAATCCCCAAAGGTATTCCAATAGAAATACATAGAAGAGTTGCTACGGAAATTAATGCAATGGTTGACATTGTGTCTTCCCACATGCCGAGATATCCAATTAATGCAAAAGTTAATATCGAACCCAGCGATAACTTCCAGCTTCGAGCACCTAAATAGCATAGCCCTGCTATAACTAACATGATAATTGGCCATGGTGTAGCAAGTAACAGTTTTTCTAACCATATTAAAAACCATAAAATCGGATCAAAAAAACTTTCTATTGCCTCACCATACGTGCGAGAAAAAGATCTAAATGCAGAATCTATTACTTTCTTGAAATCTCTTAAATCACCACGTGACATATCGGGAAATTCTTCAAAAAACTCCAGCATTGCAAATTCCTTCATATATATAGTAATCTCAACTAATAGCTAAAGTCACTTAAAGTGCTTTTTTAATATTATTAGCAGCTTCTATAGAAACCCAGTTTGTCCAGATTTCAGGATAATTTTCTAGAAATTCAATAGCTCCATCTGCTCCTTGAGCCTGATTATCTTCCATGTAAACAAGCATACTATTCATAATTGGCCCTGGAAATATACGCTTACCAAAATACTTCATTACATTAGTCATGACCTTTACCTTTTTTGTCACCACAGTTTGCACAATTGACTTGGTCCATGCAGATGGCTTTGGGTCTATACATACCTCTGGCCCTTTAGCTACGCAGCCGTTCCAGTTTTCATAACCAGCAAAAGGAACTCCAAATTCCATCAGCTTCATGTTATATTTTCCTATTAGTGATGTTGGAGCCCAATAGTAACCAAACCAGTTCTCACCTCGTTCTGCAGCTTTTGACATTGATCCATCTAGGCCAGCCTTTGAACCAGGGTCAACAAGTATCCAACCCTTTTTTTCCATCTCATATGCAATAAAAAGGCTTTGATTTGACAGCTGACAACCCCATCCAGCAGGGCATCCAATAAACTCACCTTTTGATAGGTCTTCTTTTGCAGGAAAAAGATCTGGTCGCTCAAGGATATCCAAAACTGTTTTAAACTCAGGATGACGTTTTAATGTCTCCGGGGTTACCCACCAACCCTCTCCAAGTTCGGTTATAGGACCTGTGATTGCCGAGAAGAGACGACCTTCTTCCATTGCTTTCTCAAGTGGCTCAGCCACAGAATTTGTCCAAAGTTCGGGAGCTACATGAGGTTTACCTTTTTCATTCATTGTGACAAAAGTGGCGGTAGTTGCACCCGGAATCAACTCTATTTTACAACCATAACCTTCTTCAAGAATAAATTTATCAACATTCGCCATTAAGGTGGCAGAAGGCCAATTCATATCCGCCATCTGGAACTCACAATTCTCGGCAATGGCGTGTTTGCTAACGAAAGCTAATGACACTGCAAGTAACGCGAATAAGGCTAATAATTTATTCATAAGTTTCTTTTCCTCAAAGGTTTGTAATACTTAATGAATAGTATATAAACACATTTTATAAATTAAACCTATAAGAAGCTTACCATCTTCGTTTAGTGTAATAATTTTACCATGGCATTATAATTTACTTATCCAAGTTATTTATTTGCCATTTCTGAAAGTATTTTCATTCTTTCTAAGGTTACAGAAAATTGTCTTCCAGCTATCATGCCTCCATCAACCAAATAATCAGAAGATGTGACAAATGTTGATTCATCGCTTGCTAAAAACGCCACTACATTAGCAATATCTTCTGGTTTTCCTGCTCTTTTAATCGGTTGTGCTTGTGAAAATACTGACTTTAATGAATCAGAATTTTTATCCGCTGTTTCAGAGTTATCGTCTTCCGTTTTTCCAAAAATTCCAGTAACGATTGCCCCTGGAGAAACACTATTAACTCTGATGCCTGATTCTGCAAGCTCTAGGCCCACACTTTTTGTAAATTGTATAACAGCAGATTTTAATGAAGAATATATATGTGAAGTACCATACCCTCCTAAATGACCAGCTATGCTACCCAAATTAATTATACTTCCTGAGTTATTTTTTCTCATTTCTTTAGCAGCATACTTAGTTCCCATAATTACCCCGAAAAATAACGTAGATGTCATATAATTTAATGTGTCATTTGTAATTTGATCTAGAGATATTAAAGGCCCTGGTATACCCGCATTATTTACCATAATATCTAATTTACCGTATTTATTTACGGTAGCATCAACTAAATTTTTAACATCATCTTCGTTAGACATGTCTGCTTTTATAAAACATGATTCTCCTGTAAGGTTTTGGGACACTTTTTCTCCTATTTTTATTCTTCTTCCTGAAACAACTACTTTAGCCCCTAGTTTTGATAATTTTTCTGCACAAGATTTGCCTATACCACTAGTACTTCCTGTAACAATTGCTACTTTGTTTTCTAAATTCATTTGATTTCCCCTATATAAAAAATATTTAGATAATAATTTAATCATACTTTTTTTAGTAATAATAGAAGTTTAATTTTTACATAATTAATATAACAGAATGTTAAAACTTCAGAATTACATTTAAATTTTATATATTATACATTGAAGAAAACTTAGTCCTATCTCCGTAAAACCATCTTAATGAATAGAAGAAAAACGTATAAATATTCATTGTCAGTCCTACCGAAATTTTTACCGAAGAAAATTCAGGTGTAAAATAATTATTATATTATATAATTTTTGCATATTCCTGGGAGGTAAATATGATTAATAAATCTATAATGATAATAATATGTATATGCATCACTTCATTTTTAAAGTTAAACCCCATACATGCTGAAGACCAAGTAATAATTAATTCAGACCCTGGAGGCAGACTTATCCAAGCCGCTATGTACCCTATATATGTAATGTTTTTAAAAGGAGGCGATACAGATAATCAACAAGATAATTGGATTGATAAAGATTACTGGGCATCTTTAGATATTTTGGAAGGACCTGATAAAGGAAAAAGTGTTTTATTTAAATTACACCCAACTAGAAAAGCAAGTATTCAACCTGAATGGTGCTCTACAGTCAGTGAAGGCAAATATTTAGGAAGAGGTATAACTTGTTTAAAAGAAGGTTCTAACAAAGAACTAAGGTTTAAAGCTAATATTCAATGGGCGGTAGATGCCCCAAAAGAATTTAATGATAGAAACTTTTCAGAACACCCAGATGTGCCGGGTAACGGAGGACAAGAATTATTAGATAAAGTTAGGTTAGTCATATTAGTTAAATAACAAAGAAAACCTAATATTTAATCTAGTCGAAAACATGCATAAGCTATTTATATTAATTGTTTATTTAATAAGCTTTTACATAATTTTATATACTAAATGTTGGCTAGCCTTGCCTTGACATATTCTTCTATAGAGAAAGATGCACACACAAAAATACTACTATTAACACATCTGAAAATTACTATTAAATTTTATATATTATAAATTTATGTAGTTCTTGTTTTTTATGATATATTTTACGTATGAGTTTATCTTTTTTAATAGGTATTGCAGTTGTAGTCTTTGTAGTTATTGCTGTTAGTTTAGTTATTTACAAAATGTAATGATTCAAACAAAGCAATAAAACAATTGGTGCACAAGAAGTTTGACCCTTCATAAATAAAACACATTATATTGTATTTTAGTTTAATTTTAGATTACCCTTAAATTAACAATTAAGAAAATTTTCTGGGGGAAATGTAAATGGAAGCTATTATAAATAATGAAGAGCAATTAAGAGAGGAAGCTTTTTCCGACTACATGCCTCGCGCAGAAGTTAATAAGCGCGGTTATCATTGGGTCGAGCGCGAGATTGAAAAACTAGATCCATACACTCACTACGAGCAAATCTGGACTTTAACAACTAGCTACTACTATCGTGATTTTATTTTACAGGTGCTCTACACTCTTGGGATGCCCGCCTTTACAATGGCACCTAAGACAAGTTCTATGTTAACTGACAACACAGGGCAAGTTGTGAATGACCAGCAATTTCGTCTAACTGAAACCAATCACCGATTTTGGCAATGGTTTGAGTTGGGACCATCTCATCCTGACGTACGTAGATCTT
>JAQWRB010000173.1 GCA_029243935.1 Alphaproteobacteria bacterium | reverse complement strand
GGGTGAGCACCATATGGAGTTATAGATACAGCTTTTACTCTATGTGAAGGAATTTCTACTAAATGTGGATGTTTCTTCATAAAGTTATTACTTACAATTTTTTCTATTGTAATAATTACGTTATCACAAGATCGTGATAATATTATATCTAAGCTTTGGGCCATATTCTTATAACTAGGAACAATAATATTGCCGTATAGATCTCCAGCTAAAGCATGTATAACGACAACGTCAGGTTTTGCAGCTGGAAGAGCATGAAGTATATTTTTGGATATTGGTGATTTAAAACTTTTAATATCTTTATTTAATTTAATAATATCAGTTCCACCTAAACCAGTAGAAGGCCAAAAATCTAAATTTTCCTGACTTGCCCTAAATCTGTCTACGCTTAATAATTCTGGATAATCTATCACTCTTAATTTACCTTTTTCACTATACTTTCTAAAATTGGGTGCAATTCCGTATTTTTCAAAGCCTACATAGCTTGTTTCAATAGTTGATAAACAATTAGAGCCTATTAGCATATCAGCTTCAATACTGTTTACTACTCCTATAATAGTTAAATTTTTAACTTTTTGTTTTATAAGCTCTCTTACAAAAGCCATAGGTCTCTGGTAAATTCCAAAACCTCCCAGGGCAAGCCTACTGCCATTATTTACTAATTTTGTGGCATCCTTTAGAGATGAAATTTTTTCAGATTTTTTCAATTATTATGTCTTTCAATTTTTGATTAAAAATAGCAATTCATGTTATTATATTTAAATCTTTTTTTCTATATATAGATAAAAATTAGGTTAATAAATGTTCTAATGTTTCTCCTATTTCTTTATTAATTACTTCATTAGCTATAGAATCTAGTTCTGTTGGTTCTCTATTTAATATTACTAATTTAGCTCCATTGTTTTTAGCCAGTATAGGTAATCCAGCTGCAGGGTAGACTTTTAATGATGAACCAATAGCTATAAAAAGATCACAATTTATTGAAGCCTCCTCAGCTATTTTCATTTCTTTTTCTGGCATAGGTTGTCCAAAAGAAATAGTTGCAGATTTAATAATTCCATTACAATCTAAGCATTTAGGCGGTTGTGTATAATTATTGATTTTATGTTCTAAAAACATTTTAATATAATCTAGTTCATAACGTTTTTTACAATCTAAGCATTTTGCATAGGTACTATTACCATGAAGTTCAATAATTTTGTCAGGTGCGATCCCTGAATCATGGTGTAAGTTATCGATATTTTGAGTTAACACGTAGCTTACTTTATTAGCAGAATATAATTCTGCAATAACTTTATGACCAATATTAGGTTTAGCAATTTTCATATCTTGATCAATTACAAATTTTCTTTTCCATGATTCTATTTGAGATTCTTCAGAGGACATAAAATCTTGAAACATTATAGGTTGCATTTTAGACCATATTCCACCCGGACTTCTAAAATCTGGAATTCCGGATTCTGTACTAATTCCTGCTCCGGTAAAAATTACTATATTATTTGACTCTTTAACCCATGTTTTTAAATTATTCATATTTACTTATTTTAGCGGTCTAGACGCTGCATCCCAATAATTTTCTAAGTTTTTAATTAGTGCATCACTAAAATGACAATAGGCTTGATCATGGCAGTATGCACTCATATATTTTCTAAATGTATCAAGAGGTTCTTGTCCTATTCTAAAAGCTCTTCTGTTACTTGCTGATCCAACAACACCTGAGTTAGTATAGGCATCTATAGTTTTTAATAAACTTTCATCCATAGACTTTTTTTCAATTATTTCGTCACAAATTAATTTACCTTGCGTTGAGTCGGAATGAATAGTTAATCCATTTTGAATAGCCTGTCTTGCTATTCTATCCCCAGTAAACCTCCAAAGTCTTAAATTAGCCATTCCAGGAATTATTCCTTCTTTTCTTGCTGGAAGAGTCATATAACTTCCCTTCTCTGCCATTATATGATCCATTACTAGCAGATATTGACACCCCCCCCCTATAGCAAATGTATCTAAAGTAGCAATCCATGGTTTTTCTTGAAGAGGAAATAAAGAGTTTTCTGGTCCGAAATGTTCTGTTGCTAAACCTCTAAAGACTTTATGAACTGCCCCCATATCTCTTTTTATATACCAAAGAAAAGAAATTTGGCCTTGATAAAGATGAGTCAAATTTATTCCTGCTCCAAAAGTCCTGTTACCAGCATATTTAGGATGTTTAACTACTTCGCCTCTTAAAACAGCAATATCAGTATCTTTATCTAAGATTGCTAAATCTATTGCAGCTTCTAAAGGCAATAATGTTCTTTCATCCTCTGCATTTAAATATTCTCCATTTTCAAGTGTTACTAATATATGTTTTTCAAACTTTTCAACACTTGCTCCATCAAATTGCACTTTTTTATTTTTATTGAACTCTTCCTTTTTTTTTAAAGCGAGGTCACTAGGAAGTAACATTGAATGACACAGATGATTACCTTCCAATTGATTAGAAAGGTTCCGATTGTTCGGAAATGTTCTTGCCTGGTAAAAACATCCCGTCTACAAAGCAATTCTGTCAACAATAAACTCCATGAGCGGAAATGTGTACAACACATTCATA
>JAQWRB010000138.1 GCA_029243935.1 Alphaproteobacteria bacterium | reverse complement strand
TAATATCTGATGCAGATGAAGTCATATTTGAGTTTATGGAAAGCTTTGAAGAATACCTGCTATCCAATAGTATGTATTTTTCCTATAAATCATTTAAACTAAATGGAAATATTTACAATCAGGAAACCAACAAACCAATCGATAGTGCTAATATTTCGATAATAATATCTAATTTTTTTCAAGAATATGCAATTAAGATGCCTTTAATTAAAGGAGCTAAAAATATATTAGAAAAATTAAATAAAGTCATGAATGTTATTATATTGTCTAATATCCCTAAAAATTATGCTGCTGATAGAATACAATGTTTAAAAGATAATAATATGAACTATGCATTTATTAGTAATGAAGGACCTAAAAATATTAAATGCTTAGAATTACAAAAACTTACTAATAAAAAAGTTTTCTTTATAGATGACCTACCTAATCAAATATCTGCAGTTAGTAATTACTGTAAAAACATTATTACTATTCATTTTTTGCAAAACAAAAAATTACTTAAAATTATTCCCGAAGTAAAAGATAGTGATTATAATGTTAATAATTGGGGATCTATATTAAAAATCATACATAATAATATTTAACACTCTGGTTCATTGTAGTATTGAACATCCCGTAAATCTCCTATTATTTGATAATCTAAATAATCAAAAATTACTTTTTTTACCACACCTGATTTAGAATTAACTAAAATTTCAATTTCATTTTCTGGTTGTGATGAATAATCATTATAACTATAAATTGCAGATCTAATTATTTTATATTTATTTTTTTCATATATGTCGTACTTAGAGAACGAACTTACATTATTTAATGATTGATCATCTTCTCCTGTAAATACTACATAATTAAAAAACGTTTCCACCTTATTTTCGTATAAACTAATAAAAAAATGTTTCATAGGAAACAAAGTGTTAACTGGAATATCTATCTCTTTATTGTGTGGTTTTAAAAAAATTATTTTTCCCATGCCATCCTTAATATAAGATTTACCTTCATAATTGGAGATCTCTTCCCCATTTATTATTACTTTAGACATAAACCTTAATGTTTCATGATTTTTTGATTCCCAAGTTGAATACCTATAGATATTTCTTAATTGAGAACCATTTTTATCAGTTACATCTATTGTAGTGTTTTGATTCACAATCCACCCATCACATACAAATTTAACAGATAAATGCATTTCACCATTCACATTATGTATTTTAGAAGAAGATGTAACCTGCCCCATATTTAAATGATATATTGCTTCATGGGATTTAAAACTACCCCCTATATCTTCTTCTTTAGCATTAAGCATGCTAGAAAAAGCTAATATAGACAATAAAAGTAAAAAATAAAATCTAACCATAATAATACTCATTTAAATTATAATAACTTGCTACATTTAACTTTAACTAATAAATATTCTTATAACATAAATTATAAAGGAATTGATATGAATCATATAGATAAAAAAATAGAACAGCTTGGTATTATAATTCCAAGCGCGCCTACACCAGCCGCAAATTATATTCCCTATGTAATTAGTAATAATTTAGTCTTTATTTCTGGACAAGTTCCATTTGAAAATGGAGAGATAAAAAATACTGGTAAGGTCGGTAAAGACATTGGTTTATCTCAAGCAAAATTAGTAGCTAAAATATGTGCTTTAAATGTAATTTCTGTTTTAAAAGAAGCATTAAATGGTGATTTATCAAGAATGGTGAAATGCGTTAAATTAGGAATATTTGTATCATGTACAAGTAATTTTCACCAACAACCAGAGGTTGCTAATGGAGCATCTGACTTAATGGTAGAAATTTTTGGTGATAAAGGGAAACATGCTAGATTTGCTGTAGGAACAAATTCTCTCCCAAGAAATGTTCCTGTAGAAATAGATGCAGTATTTGAAATTAAATAATTAATTAAATAATTAATGTATTCATTTTTATTACATAAAAGCATATCTAATATAAGTAAAAAAATATGGGACGAATGCACAACAGATCAAAATCCATTTTTATCATATATTTTTTTAAAAAATCTAGAAGATTCACGTTCTATAGGAGATGGAACTTCTTGGATACCTAATTATGTGACAATAATAAATAAAGACATTATTGTAGCAGTGTGCCCAATGTATATAAAACTAGATAGTCAAGGAGAATACATTTTTGATCATGCCTGGGCAAATGCATATCATAATGCTGGAGGTGAATATTATCCAAAAATACAGTTATCTGTTCCTTTTACGCCTGTAGCAGGAAACAGGATTTTAATAAACAAAAATATATTCAAAACTGAATATAAAAATATTATAGAAGCTTTTGCAAAATATTTAATAAAATTAACAAATAATAACTACTCTTCTGCACATATAACTTTTTGCTCATACGATGAATGCAAAACCTTAGAAAACAAGAATTTTCTAACTAGAATTGGAGAACAATTTCATTGGAAAAATGCTAATTATCATAATTTCAATGATTTTTTGAATTCTTTAAATTCTAGAAAGAGAAAAGCCATATCTAAAGAAAGAAACTATATACAAAATGAAAATATAAAAATTATCCATAAATCAGGCAAAGATATTACTCATGAAGACTGGGATAGTATGTATGATTTTTATCAAAATACTACAGATAAAAAATGGGGTAAAGCATATTTAAATAAAGAGTTTTTTAACTTATTAGCAAAAAATTTTTCAGAAAAAATATTAATTATTTTTGCTCAAGAGAATAATACTTATATAGCGGGTGCCATGCATATAATTGGGGATAAAACTCTATTTGGAAGATATTGGGGGGCATATACTCATATAAAGTATCTACATTTTGAATTATGTTATTATCAAGCTATAGATTGGGCTATTAAAAACCAATATAGCTTTGTTGAGGGTGGGGCTCAAGGACCTCATAAAATACAAAGAGGTTACTTACCTGAAAAAACATACAGTTCACATTATATTGCTGATAATAACTTTAGAAAAGCAGTACAAAACTTTTTATTAGAAGAAAGTAAAATTATCAATAATGATATCAACTTAATTAAAGAAAAATATACACCTTTTAAAAAAAAAATTAGTTAATTTCTATAGAGTTTTTTCTTTTACTTTTTCATTCACACTTACATCAAAAGAGAAAAGTCCTTTTTTAATAGTTACTTTTACATGGCCTCCATTAATTAAATCTCCAAATAGAATTTTATCTGCTAGAGTTTTTTTAATATTTTCTTGAATTACTCTTTCCAAAGGCCGTGCCCCAAATACGGGATCAAAACCTTTCTCAGATAATAAAAGCTTAGCCTCTTTATTTAATTCTATTGTTACTTTTCTTTCTTCAAGTTGAACTTCTAATTGATCAATAAATTTATCCACGATTTTTTCTATTACAGTTGAATTAAGATTTTTAAACTTTATAATTGCATCTAATCTATTTCTAAATTCTGGAGCAAATAAGTTTTTTATAGCTAAAGTATCATCTCCTGATCTGTTTTTAATTCCAAAGCCTATAGGAGCTTTTGCTAAATCTGCTGCTCCTGCGTTAGATGTCATAATTAAAATTATATTTCTAAAATCTATTGTTTTTCCATTATGATCTGTTAACTTACCGTGGTCCATTATTTGTAATAATATATTAAATAGGTCTGGATGGGCTTTCTCTATTTCATCAAGTAATAAAACAGCATGAGGGTTTTGGTCCACCTTATCTGTTAATAACCCCCCTTGATCAAAACCTACATATCCAGGAGGTGCTCCTATTAACCTTGATACAGAATGCCTTTCCATATACTCAGACATATCAAATCTCATTAATTCTAAACCTAAATTTCTTGCTAACTGTTTTGATATTTCTGTTTTTCCTACGCCTGTTGGGCCTGTAAATAAATAACTTCCTATTGGTTTTTCAATATCTCTCAATCCAGCCCTTGCAAGTTTTATAGCAGCTGATAATTCATTAACCGCTTCATCTTGACCATACACAACTAATTTTAAATCTCTTTCTAAATTTAATAACTGTTCTTTATCATTATTATTTACTCTTTTAGATGGAATTCTAGCAATTTTTGCTATAATATTTTCTAAATCTGCTACTCCAAGTTGTTTTTTTCTTCGAGATGGAGGTAGTAATCTTTGAGATGCACCTAACTCATCAATCACATCTATCGCTTTGTCAGGTAATTTTCTATCACCAATATATCTATCACTTAAATCTACTGCTGCCTTAATGGCTGCATAAGTGTATTTGACCTCATGATGATCTTCATAGTACGATTTAAGACCGTTAAGTATCTTAATCGCGTCTTTTTTTGTAGGTTCTGCTACATCTATTTTTTGAAACCTTCTCACTAAAGCTCTATCTTTCTCAAAATGACTTCTATATTCCTTATATGTAGTAGATCCAATACACTTTAATTCACCAGATGCAAGTGCGGGTTTAAGTAGATTTGATGCATCCATAGAACCTCCACTTGTAGCACCAGCACCCACTACAGTATGAATTTCATCAATAAATAAAATAGCCTTATCACTTTGTGCAACTTCTTTTAAAATCGCCTTTAATCTTTCTTCAAAGTCACCCCTATACCTTGTTCCTGCAAGTAAAGTTCCCATATCTAAACTATAAATTATTGCATCTTTTAATATTTCTGGTATTTCATTATTGACTATTTTTCTAGCTAACCCTTCAGCTATTGCCGTTTTTCCTACTCCTGGATCACCCACATATAAAGGATTATTTTTAGAACGTCTGCATAAAACCTGAATAGTTCTATTTACTTCTTCATCTCTACCAATTAAAGGATCAATTTCACCTTTTTTTGCCTTTAAATTTAAATTAATACAATATGTCTCTAGAACACTTTTTATTTTTTTTGTATTTAGTTTATCTTGCTGTTCATTTCCACTTTCACTAAAGATAATATCTTCTTTTCCTCCATGACTAAGGTAAGTTACAGCATCTAAGCGAGTCATTTTTAGTTTGTTTAAGTAATAAACGGCATGACTTTCTCTTTCACTAAATATAGCTACTAATATGTTAGCTCCAGTAACCTCTTCATTTCCAGACATTTGCACATGATGAGCAGCTCTTTGAACTACTCTTTGAAAAGATGCTGTTGGTTTGACTTCACTACCTTTGTTAATTTTTAAAGAGGTTAACTCATTATTAATAAAATCATTTAAAATAGCTCTTAATTCTTCAACATCAACATTACATGACAACAACACTTCATTAGCATCTTCATCATCAATTAATGCTGACAATAAATGTTCTAATGTAGCATATTCATGTTCATTTACTGTTGCTAATTCAAAAGCTCTATTTAAAGTTTTTTCCAACCTATCTGATAACATTATTCTTTTTCCATTGCACATTGAAGTGGGTGTTGATTTTTTCTTGCAAACTCCATAACTTGTACTACCTTTGATTCAGCAATTTCATATGGATATAATCCACATATACCCATTCCTTTTTGATGAACGTGCAACATTATTTGCGTAGCTTCAGCTCTTGATTTTCTAAAAAATTTTTCTAAAACTAATATTACAAATTCCATAGGAGTATAATCATCATTCATTATTAAAACTTGATAAAAAGATGGTTTTTTAACCTCTATTTTTTCTTCACTAATAGTTCCAGTATCATTAGAACTTATATTATCGTTTTTTGAACTCATAATTTTTAGTATCCTCATAATATTGTTTCTATTTAATATAATATTATATTAAATAGAAACAATATTTTATTCAATTATATATAACTTATTAAGAAAAACTTAAATCAAATTTATTTAGATAATAAATTAATTCTTCTTGTAATTCTTTAAGTGAATCTTCACAATCCGCCTCAATTCTAGCAACTAAAACAGCTTGCGTATTAGAAGCTCTTAACAACCACCATCCAGATTTTTTTTGCACTCTTAGCCCATCAATTTTATTTACATTTAAGCCTTCTTTGTCCAATAATTTGGATAATTCAGAAATAATATTAAATTTTGTTTCATCTGAACAACTAATCTTAATCTCTTGTGTAGAAAAAGTTTTAGGTAAATTTTTTAAAAAATCATCTAAAGTATAATTATCATTAATTAATTCTAAAACTCTTAATGCCGCATATATTCCGTCATCATATCCATAATATCTATCTGAAAAAAATATATGACCTGACATCTCTCCTGCTAATGGAGCTGATATTTCTTTCATTTTTGATTTAATAAAAGAATGTCCAGTTTTCCACATTACAGGAATTCCTCCTAATCTTTTAATTTCATTAAATAAACTTTGTGATGCTTTTACATCAGCTATTATTGGAGAATTAGGTTTATCCTTTAATACCTCTTGTGATAACAATGCTACTATTTGATCTCCCCATATAATTGTTCCACTTCCAGAAACTACTCCTAACCTGTCCCCATCTCCGTCAAAAGCTACTCCTACGTCAAAATTTTTTGATTTAACTATAGAGATAATTTCTTCTAAATTTTTTGGATCAGTTGGATCAGGGTGATGGGAAGGAAAAGAACCATCAATTTTTTCATTTATTATAATATGTTTACCAGGAAGAAAATTAATTAGTTTTTTAATTATTTCTCCAGCAGCCCCGTTACCTGGGTCCCATACCACCTTTAAATTTTTCTTTAAATTATTAATTTTCGTAGATTTTAGTAGTGTTTGTATATAATCATCTTCTATATAATTATCTTGTAAACTTCCTTGAGAGTAATTCCAATCTCTCTTAAGCCCTCTGACTCCAATATCCAAAATATCTTTACCAAAAAATGGAACTGTTCCTTTCATAATTTTAAAACCATTATGATCTGCAGGATTATGTGAACCTGTAACCATTATAGCTCCATCTGACTTGAAATGATTAGCGGCATAATATAGCATTGGGGAAGGTCCTAAACCTATATCTATTACATCTGCTCCAGATTCAAATAAACCTTTTTTAAGGCTATTTACTAAATCGGCAGAGGATAATCTTCCATCCCTACAAACAATAATTGTTTTAGTAACTCCCTTAAAAGAAGAAGCAAAAATATTACCCAATCTTTCTGCATCAATATTATATAGAGTCTGCCCTACTACGCCTCTAATATCATATGCACGCAAAATACTTTTATTAAACTCATGTGCTTCAAGCATTTATTAAATATCTCCTCTACCTACGCTTATATATTTAATACCAGCTTCCTTCATTGAATCATGCTTATATATATTTCTAAGGTCTATAATAATTGGTTCATTTAAACACTCTTTAACTTTATTTAAGTCTAGAGCCCTAAATTCATTCCATTCCGTTATAATTACAATTGCATCAGTATTTTCTATACAGGAGAAAGTATTTTCTTTCCATCTTACTCCTTTAAATTCAGACATATTTTTTGCATTATTCATTCCAATAGGGTCATATACATTAATATATTTTGCAACTTTTAATAATTCAGGAACTATAACTAATGCTGGAGATTCTCTCATATCGTCTGTATTAGGTTTAAATGTAATTCCTAAAACTGCGATAGTTTTATTTTCAATAAAATTAATAGCTTTCTTAATTTTTTTTACCATATTAATTTTTCTGGCCTCATTAACTTTGATTACAGTCTCAATTAAACTAGTTCTTGCTCCAAATTCTTTTCCAATTTCTGCAAGTGCTCGTGTATCTTTTGGAAAACATGACCCTCCAAAACCTGGCCCTGGATGCAGAAACTTAGAGCCTATTCTTCCGTCTAAGCCTATTCCCTTTGCTACATCTTGAACATCAGCTCCAACTTTTTCGCAAATATCTGCCATCTCATTTATAAAAGTAATTTTAGTTGCTAAAAACCCGTTAGATGCATATTTAATAAATTCAGCTGTTTCTCTTTTAGAGAAGAGAATTGGTGTCTCTCTTAAATTTAAAGGTCTATATAGGGTATTTAATATAGACTTAGCAAATTCACTTTCTACTCCACATATAACCCTATCTGGCCTCATAAAATCTTCTATAGCAGAACCTTCTCTAAGAAATTCAGGGTTTGAAGCTATATCAAAGTTTTTAACAATCTTAAGTTCTTTTCTATAATTTAAAATATAAGATTCAAGGTCTTTGCCAGTACCAACAGGAACTGTTGATTTTGTAACAATTAATTTAGGACTATCTTTTATATCAATTAAATCGGCAATTTCTCTAATTACATTATATACATACTTTAAATCTGCATTATTACTATTAGGGTTAGTAGGTGTTCCCACAGCAATAAAAATAGCATCACTATCTTTAAATACATTAATTAAACTAGTTGAAAAAGATAAACGTTTAGCAATCATATTTTTTTTTACTAAATCTTCTAGACTTGGCTCATAAATAGGTATTATGCCATTTTGTAAACTATCTATTTTATTTTTATCTTTATCTATACATGTAACATTGAAACCAAATTCTGAAAAACATGCTCCAGACACAAGGCCTACATAACCAGTTCCAATAATTGTTATATTCATAATATTTAACCTTTATTTTAAATACTTTTTCATAATATCTATAACTTTATCTTTATATCGACTATTATTTATAGCAACTGAAATTTGAGCCTCTAAAGCACCAATAACATTACCACAATCATAACGATTTCCCTCAAACTTATAACCTATAACGCCCTCATTTTTTATAGTAGTTTTTATAGCATCTGTAAGTTGAATTTCTCCTCCAAAACCAATCTTTTTATCGGATAAAGAATTTAGAACATTTGGTAAAAGTATATACCTTCCTATGATAGCTAAATTGGAAGGAGCATCATTAATATTAGGTTTTTCAACCATATTTTTTATAAAATAATAATCTTTATTATTATCATCATAATCTATAACTCCATATTTAGAAACATTAACTGAGTCAATTTCTTGGATTGCTACAATATTAGATTTATGCTCTTTATAAACATTTATCATTTGTTTAATACACGCTACTTTTGAAATTATTAAATCATCCGGCAATATTACAGCAAATGGTCCATCTATATAATCTCTTGCACACCATATAGCATGTCCTAAACCTAAGGGCTCTTCCTGAACTACTTCAATTAAACTCTCATCCGAAATAAAATTTTTTTCTAGACCTATTAATAAATCAGAATTTTTATTTTTTAAATAACTCTCTAATTTTTTATCTTTTTTAAAATAGTCTGTAATAGATTGTTTTTCTGGAGAACTTACAAATATAAACCTTTCAATACCAGCTTCTCTTGCTTCGTTCACTGCATACTCAATTAATGGGATATTTAATATAGGTAAGAGCTCTTTTGGCACTGTCTTTGTAACTGGAAGAAACCTCGACCCTATTCCAGCAACAGGAAAAATCACGGTTTTTATTTGATTTAAAGCATTCATTTTTTTACCTAATTAAAATAGACTATTCTGTTTATATTTATTAATTATAATTCTATTACATCGTCAATATGCATTTGTAAACGTTCTCTTCCATTCCATTCTGATAACTTCAACCTTCCAATAACATGTGCATTATAATTATTCAAAAGACTTTTTCCTAATGCAGTTCCTATGCATCTAAATGCTATGGCATCTATTCTGGAATTGCTTGAATCTGTTAAGGTACATTTAACATGATTTTCTCCTACAATTTTAGAATTAAATAAATTAACATTTTTGATTATAAATTTTGGTTCTGGGTTTCCTGAACCAAAAGGTTCTGCTAATTTTAACTCCTTAATTAGTTGGGGTATTGCTCCACTTATTGAAACTGCTAAATCGACATAATAAATAGTTTTATTATCTTCAAGTTGATTTTGATTATTTTTATTAAGAAATTGTCTTAGGTCATCTACTTTAGCTTCATCCATTGTCAACCCACATGCCATTGGATGACCACCTCCATTAATAATCACATTAGACTGCTTTGCTTTAGTAATTAACCTCCCTATATCTTTACCTGCTATAGATCTTCCAGACCCTTTAGAATTTAATCCATTCTCTGTTATTATAATCGTTGGCTTGTTATATAACTCAACTATCCGGCTAGCTACTATGCCAATTACACCTGGATGCCAATTCTTACTACTTAAAACTAGAATTTCATAGGATTCTTGACTTAGTGCAAGGTTTTTTGCTTGATCTAAAACTTCGGCCTCTAATTGTTTTCTTTCTTCATTCAATCCATTTAAATGGTATGAAATTTCTTTAGCCTCACTTTTACTATCTGTTGTTAATAATTTAGCTCCTAAACTAGATTCTCCTACTCTTCCACCTGCATTAATCCTTGGACCCAAAAGAAAGCCTGTATGAAAAACACTTGGCATATCTTCTATTTCGGAAACTTCAAATAATGCATTTATACCATAATTTTGCCTTTTTGACATTACTCTTAGGCCTTGTTTAACAAAAGCTCTATTAGCTCCAATTAATGGAACCACATCGCATATTGTGCCTAGGGCTACTAAATCCAATAAAAATGATAAACTTGGTATATTATTTTCATTTATAACATTAATTTCTACTAATTTTCTTTTTAAAGCTCCTACTAACATAAAAGAAACCCCTACGGCTGCCAACATACCTAGTCCAGTGCTATCATCAATTCTATTCGGGTTTATTACCGCTATAGCACTGGGTAATTTAGCTTCGGGTGCATGATGATCTACAACAATAATATCTAAACTAATATCTTTAGCATAATCAAGTTCTTTAAATGCTGTCATTCCGCAATCGACAGTTACTACTAAGTCTACTCCTTTATCTTTTAATGTCCCTAATGCATCTATATTAGGGCCATATCCTTCCTTTATCCTATCAGGAATATATATGATAGGCTCATTACCAAATAATTTAAAAGCTTTATATAAAACGGCTGATGAAGTTGCTCCATCAACATCATAATCCCCAAATATTGCTATTTTTTCATTATTTATAAATGCTTGGGATATTCTATCTATTGCTAAGTCCATATCCTTAAGTAATAAAGGTGATGGCAACTGAGTTCTTAAGCTAGGATTAATAAAATTTTCTGCTTTATCTATATTTATATTACGCCCACAAATTAATCGGGCCAGAAAATCACTAATTTGAAGATCTTGTATTAACTTATTAACTTTTCTTTCTTCTATAGCCTTAATCGACCATTTTTTATTATTTACAGAAAAGTAATAATTACTATTCAATATTAATCTTCAACAAGGCTTTTTTTAGAAAAGTTATGTTCAGCAGATATAATTCTTACAGTTCCTGTTTTAGATCTCATTATTATAGACTGAGTACTTGCTCCAGAACTCCATCTTCTTACTCCTCTCAACATTGAGCCATCTGTTACTCCAGTTGCTGCAAACATAACTTCACCATGCGCTAACTCATTCATAGTATAGATTTTGTTAAAGTCACTAATACCTAATCTAGAAGCCCTACCTCTTTCATCATCATTTCTAAAAGTTAGTCTTCCCCACATCTGACCACCAATACACCTTAATGCAGATGCAGCTAGCACTCCTTCAGGAGCACCTCCGCTTCCAACATACATATCTACTCCTGTCTCTTTGCTAGCAGTTGCAATAATTCCAGCTACATCTCCATCTGAGATAAGCATAATTCTTGCTCCAGCTTCTCGAGTCTTATGTATTAACTCTTCATGGCGTGGGCGATCTAATATACATACTACTAAGTCTGCAATATCTACTTTTTTTGCCTTAGCTAAATTTTGTAAATTACTAAGAGGAGTATTATCAAGGTTGATTATATCTTTTTCTAAGCCTGGCCCTATAGCAATCTTATCCATATAAACATCAGGAGCATTTAAAAATCCCCCATCTACAGCCATAGCAATCACAGCAAGAGCATTGGGGCCACCTGTCGCACATATTGTAGTGCCTTCCAAGGGGTCTAAAGCTATATCAATCTTTGGCCCTTTTCCCGTTCCAACTTTTTCTCCTATATACAACATAGGCGCTTCATCTCTCTCTCCTTCACCTATAACAACAGTGCCTTCTATGTCCATTCCATTTAAGGCTATACGCATAGAATCAACTGCTGCTTGATCAGCAGCTTTTTCATCGCCTCTTCCCATCCATTTTGAAGCTGACAATGCCGCAGCCTCAGTTACTCTAACAACTTCCAAAGCCAAATTTCTGTCTAAAATTCCTGTTTCATTTCTGTCTGCCATCTATAACTCCTAATTATATTTATATATTTTCAACTCTTATTAACTGAGGTTTAATTAAAACTGTATCTAAATTACCTATACCGATAATAGCATTTATTATATCTAATTCATTTGTTTCATGCGTTAAAACTATAATATTATTAAAATCTTCACCTTTATTTCTATCTTGTACTACAGAATCTAAAGAGATATTTTTTTTATTTAGTATTGTAGTTATATTTGCAAGAACACCCGCCACATCTTGAACAACAAATCGAATATAATATCTACCTATCCTATCTATAATATCTTTATACTCTAATTTTTGATTTAAAAAACTTAAATTATTTTTTAATTTATGATTTCTAGCAGCATTGATAATATCGG
>JAQWRB010000111.1 GCA_029243935.1 Alphaproteobacteria bacterium | reverse complement strand
TTACATTTTTTAAGTAACGAGATTCTATCCATTTTATAATTTTTTCTAATGATACAGAGGTTCTCATTATTTTATTTTGTTGGTAAACAACCCATTGCTTGTAGTTATTAGATTTTCTTTCGTATATTATTTTAAATATTGGAGTTTCAAATGAATGCTTATAAAAGCAGAATATAATTTTATTTTTTTCAGAAGTAAAACTATAATCTTTCCATTGATTTGCTTTTAACATTCTTGAAAATAATGCCATAATTATATTAAAATCATTGTTTTTTATATAGGAAACAAAGTTATCTGAAGCAATCCCAAGTTTTGCTATAGTTTTTAAATTATTTTTAATCAAATTAAGTGCTTTATTTTTTAATAAATTATATATTCTGATTTAGTTTATTATATTAATCAATTATTAACATTTACAATAATTAGTATATATATAAATTATATATTTTAATATTAAGGAGTAAGATGTGAGTGATATCTTTCAAGAAGTTGATAAAGAGTTGCGTGAAGAAAAATTTAAGACTATATGGCATAAATTTAAATATTATATTATTGGTGTATTAGTATTATTTGTATTTGGTGTAGGCTTTAATTCTTTTTGGAAGCAGCATAGCTTAGATGCGGTTAATGATAGATCAGCTAAATTTTTTGAAGCTATGGAATTAGCGCAGCAAGATAAAGCTAGTGCAATTGTAATGTTGCAAGATTTTTCTACTAAAGAAAAATCTTCTTCTGAATATCATTCAATGATAGCTAATTTTTCTGAAGCGGCGATTAGAAGGTCGAATAAGGATTTTTCTGGAGCTTTAACAATTTACGATGAATTAACTAGTAATAATATTTCAATTTTTTATAAAGATTATGCAAAGTTATCCTCTGTTGAAATGTTAATAGCTTTGAATAATGTAAATGAGGCTAAAATAATTTTATTAGAGTTGTCTTCTGGCTCTTCAGATCTTCAATTTATAGCAAGAGAATATTTAGGCTATATTGAAATTAATGAGGGTAATATTGCTAAAGCTAGAGATATTTTTCAAGGTTTATCTGAAGATGCGTCAGTTAGTTTAAATATGAAAAATAGGTCTAAAGAAATATTATCTATTTTTCCTTAGGTATTTATTAAAAGCTAATTATATGATTATTTTATTTAAAAAAACGCTAGCATATCTGACTATTTTTTTAGTCATAAATAGCTGTAGTGCTATAAAAGATTTAGATTTTTTAGATTTGGGCTTAGCTGATGATATACAAATTATAGAAGGGACTAGGTTAGATATTAGTGCTTCTCAAAAAGAAGTACAAGTAAATATAGAAGCTTCTAAGCTTCCTATTACTTTAGAGGAAACTTTAAAGAATTCTGAGTGGAACAAAAAAGGAAAAAATAATTATAATGCTCCGGAGAATATGTTTGTAAATGAAAATTTAGAGCTTTTATGGAAAAAAGATGTTGGTGATGGAGAAGGGACATATAATAAAATTTACACACAGCCTGTAGGTAATGAAAACTTTTTATATGTTTTAGACGCTGACGGTAAATTAGTATCTCTTAATATAATAAATGGGGATATTATCTGGGAGAAATATATTTTTCCTAGTGAGGAAAGTATTAATACTAATATAGATGGTGGCTTAGTCTTAAGTGGCAATAATTTAGTAGCATCTTCATCTTATGGAGAAATTATTAAATTAAATATTAAAGATGGTAATATTGAGTGGAAAAAAAATATAAATGCACCAGTGCAGGGTGCTCCATCTATCTTTAATAATTTTATATATCAAATGACAGTAGCTAATGAATTATTTGTTATAGATGTTAATACGGGAGAAGAAATATGGAGATATGATGCTTCTATTGTCTCAGCTATATCGAATGGAGCGTCTTCACCTGTTGTAGACTCTAATTTTGTAATTTTTCCAAGTAATACAGGAGAATTAATTTCTTTGGATACTACAACTGGTTCTTTAATTTGGAGCACAAGCTTAGTAATTGAAGGGTCTATTTCTGGTTCTCTGGATCTAACAGATATAGATTCAGGACCCGTAATGCATAAAGGTTTAATTTATTCTTCTTCTCTATCTGGGAAATTTTCTGTAATAGATTCTATTAGCGGAGGATTAATTTGGGAAGCGCCTATTAAAACATCAAATAATCCTATCATAAATGGAGATGCTGTTTTTATTTTAAGTAATGCTGGGAGGTTAATTAACTTATTTAATAATAATGGAAATATAAGGTGGATTTCAGATTTTTCTAAAGAAATAGAAGTTAATGCTAAGAATGCTCCATTATGCAGTGGTCCATTATTGGCTCAAGATAATATTTGGTTAGTTTGCCAAGATGGTAAAGTATTTAAAGTAAATAGTAATAATGGTAAATACTATAATATATTTACTTTAGACTCCCCTTCCTATATTTCTCCTATAGTAATAAACGGTACTATGATTTTTTATACTGAAGATGCAGAAGTAATAGCTTATCGTTAGGAAGTAATATGTTACCTAAAGTAGTAATTTTTGGACGGCCTAATGTTGGCAAGTCTACATTGTTTAATAGATTAGTTAGAAGAAAAGCTGCTATAGTTGCTGATATTCCTGGGGTTACTAGGGATAATAAAGGTTTAAAAGCAAATTTAGGTAATTTAGAATTTATTTTATATGATACTGCTGGATTTGATCAAGTTGATACCAAGAATGAGTTAAGCAAAAATATATTAGATAAAATAACTGATATAATAAATTTGGCTGATATTATAATATTTATGCTGGATGCAAGAACAGGAATAATTCCGTTTGATTATTCTTGTGCAAAAATATTAAGAAAAGTAAAATGTCCTATTCTACTAGTGATGAATAAGGTAGAAGGAGATGCTCAAAAAAATCAAGCTTATGAATCTATAAAGTTAGGTTACGGGGAGCCTTTAATTATATCGGCAGAACATGGAATTGGTTTAGGTTCTTTAGAAGAAAATTTATCAAATTTAATGAAAAATGTTAATAATAAACATATTACTAATACTGCTATAGAAGAACCTTCTATAAGACTAGCTATAGTAGGTAGGCCTAATAGCGGAAAATCAACATTAACTAATACTTTAATAGGAGCCAATACTGTTTTAACAGGTGATCAACCTGGTGTGACAAGAGATGCTGTAATGTTAGATTTAATATGGAAAAATCAAAAATTTCAACTTGTAGATACAGCAGGTATAAGAAAAAAAAGTAAAATTATTGATAAAATAGAAAAGCTATCAGTAGAATCTGCCATAGACACAGTGAAATATGCTCAAATTGTCATCTTGGTATTAGATTGTAATGAAGCGTTATCACGTCAGGATTTAACTTTAGCGAGTCATGTAGTAGAAGAAGGCAGAGTTTTAGTTATTGCAGCAAACAAGTGGGATATAGTTGTTAACCATGAAGAGGTTAAAGTGGCATTACGAAAAAGATTAAATATAGCTTTTTCTCAATTGAGAGGAGTGCATTTGGTGGAAATTTCTGCACTGAATAATACAGGAATAGATCATTTAATGAATGAGGTTATGATCATGTATAATAAATGGAATACAAAAATTTCTACAGCCAGAATAAATAAATGGTTAAATATTATACAACAAAGAAATCCGCCTCCATTAAAATCAGGAAGAGTTATAAAAATAAAATATTGTACACAAGTTAATATAAGACCACCAACATTTGTATTTTTTACGAATTTATTAGGTGATTTTAATGAGTCTTATAAACGATATTTATTAAACAATTTAAGGGAAGAATTTGATTTAAATGGTGTTCCTTTGAGAATAATGTTTAAAAATAGTAAGAATCCATATATTTAATTTTTATAACTTTTCTCTAATAAGCTAATAAATTTATAGGCTGCATTTTCAGCTGTATTAAGTTTATCTGTATTCTCTCCAGGAAATGAGTTTTGTCTAAGATTGCTTAATATGGGTCCAGGATCAAAAGTATTAACTTGCATGTTAGATTTTTTAGTTTCTTGCTGCCAATTTTTTATCATTGACTCTATCGAACTACTTGTTAATGAGTAAGCACCAAAATATGGTTCATTATACGTTTTTTGTTTACATATTAAAAAATATGCCCTGCCATATTTCGACAATCTTAATAAAGGGTCAAATGACCTTATTAGATGCCAATTAGCAGTAATATTAATATTAATAATTTTATTAAAATCTTTAGGTGATATATGGTTTATAGGGCTTAGTTTAGGAAAAAAAGAAGAACAACTAATTAAAATATCTAATTTTTTATACTTTTCAAAAATTTTTCCTCCTAATTTATCTATAGATCTACCATAGCTTAAGTCTATAGGAATCATAGAAGGTTTATGTATAGCAATAGTACAAATTTCATCATAAAGTTTTTCTAATTTTTTTATATCTTTAGATACTAAAACTATTTCTATATTATTAGTGATTAAACTATTTATAATAGCTTTACCTAATGTGCCAGTAGCTCCAGTGACTACGGCTATTCTTTTATTCATCAGTTAAACCTTATTTATTATTAATTTAGCAAGGATAATTGGTTTGCTAGAGCACCTTCATCTCTATCTACTAATTTTGTTGGATATTCACCGGTAAAGCAATGATCTGTATATTGTGGATTAGTATTATCTCTAGCTTCATGTCCCATAGATTGATATAGACCATCTAAAGATAAAAAATGCAAACTATCTAGTTTTAATAGGGCTTTAATTTCTTCTATAGATTTACTAGATGCAATCAATTCACTTAAACTAGGGGTATCTATACCATAAAAATCAGGAAACTTTATTGGAGGGCTAGATATTCTCATATGAACTTCTAACGCTCCAGCGTTTCTCATCATTTCTACGATTTTTATTGCAGTTGTTCCTCTAACTATAGAGTCATCTATCAATACTACTTTTTTATTTTCTATAAGAACTTTATTTGCGTTATGTTTTAGCTTTATACCTAATTGTCGAATTGTTTGTGTAGGCTCTATAAAAGTTCTGCCAACATAGTGGTTTCTTATTATTCCTAAATTGTATGGTATATTTGATTCTTCGGCATAACCTAGGGCAGCAGGGACGCCTGAGTCTGGAACAGGTATTACAATATCTGCTTCGGTCTTCATTTCTTTTGCAAGTTGTTGCCCCATTTTTTTTCTACACTCATAAACATTTTTACCTCCCATAATACTGTCAGGGCGAGCAAAATATATATATTCAAAAATACATGGTCTAGCTTTTATTTTAGGAAAAGGTTTATATGATTTAATTCCATTTTTATCTATTACTACTACTTCTCCATTATCAACATCTCTAATATATTTGGCCCCAATTATATCTAGGGCGCATGTTTCAGAAGCTATGATATAGGCTCCATTTAGTTCTCCTAAAACTAAAGGTCTGATACCTAGAGGGTCTTTAATGGCAATTAGCTTCTTATTAGTTAAAAGGCCTATACTATATGCACCTTCTAATTCATATAAAGCATCTATAACTTTTTTAACTATTGAGGTTTTATTACTTTGAGCTATTAAATGAAGAAGTGCTTCTGTATCTGTAGTAGATTGAAATATAGCTCCTTTTGTAACTAAGTTGTTTCTCAATTCTATACCATTAGTTAAGTTTCCGTTATGAGCACATGCGATACCCCCACCTATAAGGTCTGCAAATAGAGGTTGTATATTTTTTAATGAAGTATTTCCAGTTGTTGAATATCTAACATGACCTAAAGCAGATTTTCCTGGAAGTTTATCAATTACTGAAGCTTTGGTAAAATGATCTCCTACAAGTCCCAGATATGGTTCGTTATTAAAATGTTCTCCATCAAAAGATACAATACCAGCACTCTCTTGACCTCTATGTTGAAGTGCATGAAGGCCTAATGCAGTAAGTGCTGCAGCATCTGGGTGTCCAAATACACCAAAAACACCACATTCTTCTTTAAGTTTATCATCAAACATATGTATTAATATTTTCTATTTAGTTCATAAGTTTTATTTATCTTAACATTTATAATGTAATTTTTATACCTTCTTTAATTAATTACTACTCTCTGTATCAATTGTCTCTATATTATTTAATCTATCCATCTGCTCTCTTTCAGCAGGAGTATAGGACCCTTCATTTTCAACATTTTTATTAACCGGTGGATCCTCAAATAATTTGTTTTTATCAATTATATTTTTTAAATTTAATTTTTTTATATCGATTAAGTCATAATTAAAAGTTAATATTTCCTTCGGAAAGAGTTTTTCTATATATTGTATACCTAAAATTATCATTGGGTAGGCATAAGCTTTAGATAATAATGAGGGTGTAGTATTGTTTACCCATATTATTTGATTACCTGCAATTACTAATACTAATATAAGTATAAATGCCCTAAATGCACCAAAAATCATTCCTAATATTTTATCAATAGGGCCCAATAAAGATTTTTTTATATTTTTACAAATAAAATTTGATATCATTGTGATGGCAATAATAATAAATAGGAACAATAATCCAAAAGATAATGCATCAGCTAAAATCTCTGGAGATATCACATCTCTTAAAATAATTTTTAAATCAGAATAATATCTAAAGGAAAACCAACTAGCAAATAGCCAATTAAAAATAGAGAGTGTCTCTCTTATTAACCCTCTAGTATAACCTATTATTATTGAAATAATAATACTAATAAATAATATTATGTCTAAGGCATTGATGTCTAGATTACTAAAATCCATTATAAATTTTTCTTATTTATTAATATTATAAAAAGTATTAAACATATTTTGTATTTAAAATTAATGAAACTATCTATTTATATTAAGTTATTATTTTAGGATTACTTTTAGCCATTGTACACAATATTTCATAAGGAATAGTTTTATTAATTTTTGCAAATTTTTCTAAACTTCTATTAGGTCCAAAAATTTCGACTATATCACCATTTTTTATTTCTTCATCTTTAAATATACTAATATCTATAACTGTCAAATCCATTGAAACTCTTCCTAGTATTTTCATTTTTTTTTCTTTAATATAGACGTCTCCTGTATTTGATAGAAGTCTTGATAACCCATTAGAGTAACCTATTGATATAATGGCTATTCTAGTATCTTTTTTAACAGTTAGAGTTCTTCCATACCCTATAGTTGAATTTTTTGCTACATCTTTAATTTGTGTTATTTGTGCATAAAGTGATACTGCCTCTTTAAGGGGGTTTTTTTCATTTAAAATTGGGTTTATTCCAAAAAAAGCTGCTCCCGGTCTTACAATGTCTAATAAATATTTTTTACCGAGCCAAATACCTGAAGAATTACATATACTAGTTTTTATGTTTTTTTTTGTAATTATCTTTAATAATTCAGCACAACTTTTTAGTATATTTAATTGTTCTTTATTCATTATATTATTAATATCTTCTGCAGAGGTAAGATGACTCATGATAAATTTTATATTTATATTTTTTAAATATTTCTTATCGGAAAGATTCTTTAAATCTTGTAAATTAATACCTAACCTATTCATTCCTGTATCAAAATGCATAACACAATAGTCTTTTCTGTTACTATACTGAGACCATAATTTTAAATCTTCTAGATTGTTAATAACTGGAATTAATTTATGCTTTTTAAGATGCTTAATATTAAATGGGTGTCCACAGTTCAAAATAAAAAGCTCTATATTTTTATATTTTTTTCTAATTTCTATACCTTCAGATAATCTGCCTAAAAAAAAACTTGTATATCCACAATCTATTAAAATATTAATTAGTGATTTGGCACTAACACCATAAGCATCTGATTTAATAACTGGAATAATAATTTTATTAATACATTTTTTTAAAATTATATTGGAATTATAAACAATGTTTTTTTTGCTTATGTAAATTACTGCTCCATGTTCTGAAAAATATTTAAGAGACCTATTTTTTAATTTTATACTTAAGGTTTCAGTTACCATTATCTGACCTATAATCTTCAGCTAAGTCCGAAAATTTAGTTAATGAAGCTTCAAAGTGAAGTTTAATATTTCCAATTGGACCATGCCTTTGTTTAGCAACAATTATATCAGCAGTATTTTGAACTTTCTCAAGAGTTTCTTGCCATTCTAGATAACGATTATGAAATTTATCATCAGTTTCTGCACCAGTTTTTCTTGGTTCTGCTCTTTCTTCATAATATGATTGTCTATATACAAACATTACAACGTCAGAGTCTTGTTCAATGGTGCCTGACTCTCTTAGGTCGGCTAATTGGGGTCTCTTATCCTCTCTTTGCTCAACAGCTCTTGATAGTTGGCTTAAAGCTATAACAGGAACATCTAATTCCTTTGCAATAGATTTTAAACCTTGCGTTATTTCAGATATTTCTTGCACTCTATTTGAAGAACTGTTCATAGCGCTCATAAGTTGTAGATAATCTAGAATTATTAATTTTAGGCCATGTACTCTTTTTATTCTCCTGGCTCTAGTTCTTAATTGAGGTACTGATAATGCAGGTGTTTCATCAATAAATAATTTTCTATCTTGTATACCTTGGCTAGCTCTTACTAAATTCATAAATTCCTCATTGCTTAATTGTCCTCTTCTAATTTTTTCAGAGGAAATTTTTGCTTGTTCTGCTAAAATTCTGTTTGTTAATTGGACACTTGACATTTCTAATGAACAAAAAAGTATAGCCTCATTACTCTCTGTTTTATAGTTTTTAGCAGATTGGAAAGCTATGTTTGTAGCTAATGCTGTCTTTCCCATACTAGGTCTTCCAGCGATTATAATTAAGTCTGATCTATGTAGCCCTCCTAAGAGTTCATCCATAGCTTTTAACCCTGTCGTAATGCCCGATAATTGCCCATCTCTATTATGAGCAGCCTCTGCACTAGCTATAGTTTCATTAAGTGAATCAGAAAATGCTATAGGTCCTTTATTAATTTCTCCTGTTTCTGCAAGAGAGAATAATTTACTTTCAGCCATTTCTATTTGTGAGTTTGCACTTTGATCTATATTGGGGTTTGCTGCTTGAAGAGCTATTTCTTGGGATAATCTAATTAAATCTCTTCTTAAAGCAAGGTCATAGATTAATTTTGCATAATGGTCTGTACTAGATAATATATCAGAGGATTCGGTAAGTTTAATTAAATGATTACTTCCTTCAATTTCAATAAGAGCAGGATCTTTTTCAAAATATTGGCTTAGTGTAATGGTATCAGCAATTTGTCCATTGTTTATTAGTTTTTGAGCAGCCTCATATATTCTCCCATGTACAGGGACAAAAAAATGAGTGCTTTTTAATGGAAGATCAAATGTTATTCTATTATATACTTCATTATCTACTAATATAGATCCTAATAAAGCTTCTTCTGCCTCAACAGAATGAGGAAGTGTGTGAGAACTAATAGTAACATTATTAGAATTGATATCTTGTAAATTATTTAGCATAATTATTTATATCATATATTAATATAGCCTAGGCATGTGAATAACGTTAATTACCTGAATAGTGTTGATAACTTATATATCTTTATACAGTTTTTCAGTCATTGCTATAATTTTTCTTGGTTTTCTTCTAAACTTGGTTTTTCAATTTTTATTTCTTCGTGATCGCCTTCTGATGCATTGACATCAGCCATCTTTTTATTACTATCTTCTTTCTCATCAAGAATATTTTCTATTTCTTCAGTCTTTATAGTCAATTCCTCAAGTGTTCTTGCAATATTCACTTCAATATTAATAATAAATTCTGGATGCACTACAACTCGCACTTCGTGTTGCCCTACGTTTTTTATAACGGATTTGAGAATTATTTGTCTTTTTTCGATCTTATGACCCTGATTATTTAATTCGTCAGCTATATCTCTAGTACTTACTGAACCATATAATTGCCCTGATTCACTTGCTTGTTTAATAATATTAATACTGATGTCTTCCATAGTTTTTGCAATTTTTTCAGCAGCAGATAATTTTTCTTTATTTAATACTTCATATTTTTCTTTTTCTTTTTCATATTTTGATAGATTTTCTTTGTTAGCACGCAGCGCCTTACTTTGTGGAAGTAAATAGTTTCTAGCAAATCCTGCTTTGACTGATACAACATCCCCCAATTTACCTAATTTTTCAATTCTTTCTAAAAGAATAACTTCCATTATTTTGCTCCTATTTAATTTTTTTAGACTTTATACTAATTAATTATCTAATCAATATCTGAGTGATTTATTTTTAAATCTCTAAAGTTATATATATGATCTAATACCCCTGTTGCAGTAATTAAAGGTATAGAAAATGGTATAAAAAACACTAAAGTATAAAACGAATAAATTAAAAAAGCACTATTTTTATTATCTTTAAGTAATGTGTGAATAACAACTATACCTTGAATAGTTATTGGTATTGCATAAATTAGAGCTAAAGAGCGAAACCATCTGCTACTATCTTCATTAAGTAGGGATGCAGGAATTAGGAATAATATAAAAATAATTATTAACCAAGACTGTAATTTTAAATCTAAAATTCTATCTTGATAATTTATAAAATATTTACCTAAAATTTTTCTAGCAATAATCAAGTTTAATAATAATATTAAGCCCCATGAGGAAATAATAATAGAAGGTATTATATCTAAAATTTCTGTTGTAATAATTATGTCTTTACCAAGCTTTTCTCGAATATAATCGCTAAAATTTTGCATTATGATATTAATTTTATCAAAATATATTAGCATTATTGATACATAAAAAAATCCATTTATAAGTGTTAATTTAGAAATAAAATTCAGATAGGTTGATTTATTATTTGTTTTATCAATAAGCAAGATTATTGAAGGTATAATATTAGTAATAAAAAAAATTATACCTATAGGAGTTGATGTTATTAAAATTATAATTCCAACACTTATCACAGCACTGAATATCGTTCCATATATACCATAGTAAAGAGTTGTTATAAATATGGGCAAAGGAGAAAAGTAAGAAAGAAAAATTAATATTGTACCAAAGAACTTAAAGCCAATGGTAAATATACTTGATATAATTCCAAAAAGTACGGAATTTAATATAGCCTTTAAAGGCATCAATTAATCCAAAGTATTATAATTATGCAACGTACGGCATTAATGCTAATATTCTTGCCCTTTTTATTGCTTGTGCTAGTTTTCTTTGTTTAGGAGCAGATACGGCACTAATTCTTGCAGGAATAATTTTACCTCTTTCAGAAACAAATTTATTTAAGGTTCTAGTATCTCTAAAATCTATTGGAATTCCTTCTGGACCACTAAAAGGACAAGTCTTCTTTCTTCTAAAAAACGGTTTTGCTCCAGAAGAATCGTTATTTTCGTAGTTACTTTTTTCTTTTTGCAATATATTACTCCTACTTGCGACAATTAATTTCTTTTGTAAACTATCCTTCTTGAGACTTTTTAGCTAATATAGAAGGTTCTGTATTAATGCTTTCTGTTTTAATAGATAAATATCTAATTATGTTTTCATCTATACGCATATTACGCTCTAATTCATGAATTGCTTCACCATTACCAGAAATCTTGAGAACAATGTAATGTCCTTTTTTATTTTTTTCTATCTTATACGCCAAGTTTCTAAGGCCCCATAATTCTGTATCTACTAAATCAGCACTATGTTTTTCTAAAATGTTTTTAAAATTTTCAATAGTTTTATCTATTTCTTTTTCACCTAATTCTTGTCGCGTTATAAATATACTTTCGTAAAATGCCATGTTTTGTCTTTCTTAATAATATTTATTACATATGGAGAGTTTACGTAACCCAAAATTACTTTTTAGGCAAGTATTCTTATTAAATTAGTTATAAAATTAGTTTTAAGATTTTAAGAATTAGTTTAAAAACTTAAATATTAATTAATTTTTATTAAGGATGGTATATATGAACAATGCATTTATTTTTCCGGGGCAAGGGTCTCAAAAAATTGGAATGGGTAAAGATTTATATAATTCTTTTGCTGAGGCAAGGGAAGTATTTGATGAAGTAGATGATGCTTTGTCTTTAAAATTATCTCAAATTATTTTTGATGGAGAAGAGGAAAAATTAAAATTAACTATAAATGCCCAACCAGCATTAATGTGCATGTCTTTTGCAATTGTAAGAGTAATAGAAAAAATGTTAGATAAATCATTATCAACCATAGGGAAATTTACGGCAGGACATTCACTAGGTGAATATTCAGCCTTAGTTTCGTCTAGATCAATAAAATTATCGGATGCTGCAAAAATATTAAGATTAAGAGGTGAGTCTATGCAAAGTGCTGTTCCTGTAAATATTGGAGCAATGGCAGCACTTATAGGAGTAGATATTGATATTATTCATAAAATCAGATCTAATTATATAGATAATAATGAGGTTCTAGATATAGGTAATGATAATTCACCTGGGCAAATGGTTATTTCAGGCCATAATACGGCAGTTGAAAAAGTTATAGCTGATTATAAATCTTTAGGAATTAAAAAAGCAATAAAATTACCAGTGAGCGCACCTTTTCATTGCAGGTTAATGAAAAAAGCGGCAGAGGATATGGAAGGACATATAAACGCACTAAATGTTATAAGTCCTAATATGATTTTAATAAATAATGTAGATGCTACACCTATAACTGATCCATTTAAAATAAAAGAGAGTCTTATAAAACAGATTACTGAGACAGTAAGGTGGAGAGAAAGTATTCAGAATATGTGTGAATTAGGTAGTTCATATTTTATAGAATTAGGGGCAGGTAATGTATTATCAGGATTAGTAAAAAGGATTAATAAAAATGTGAAATCTATTTCTATTCAAAATATTGATGATATAGAAAATTTTGTTAATAATCTTGAGAGATAATTTTTTTTAATATATAAAAGTCTTAATGTTCAATTTAAAAGATAAAACAGCGTTAGTCACAGGTGCATCTGGAGGCATAGGTGCATCTATAGCCTTGGCTTTGCATAAACAAGGGGCTAAAGTATGTATTACAGGAACAAATCTAAAAAAATTAAATCAAATTAATCAAGACTCTTCTATGGCTTTTAGCCAAGTAGTATGTGATTTGAGTAATAGAGAAGATTTAAAAAAAATAATTCCTAGTGTAGAAGATAAACTTGGAAAGATTGATATTTTGATTAATAATGCTGGTATTACTAGAGATCAATTAATGATGAGAATGCAAGATGATATATGGGATGCAGTTATACAGACTAATTTAAATTCTTCATTTTATCTTTCTAAATCAGTTATTAAAGGTATGATGAAACGAAAATTTGGAAGAATTATCCAAATAAGTTCCGTTGTTGCTTTTACTGGCAACCCTGGTCAGTCTAATTATGTTGCATCTAAAGCAGCATTAGTGGGCATGACTAAATCTTTAGCTCTAGAAGTAGCCAGTAGAAATATTACTGTTAATTGTATAGCACCAGGTTTTATAAGAACTCCTATGACTAGTGTTTTAAATGAAGATCAACAAGAAAAATTAATGCAAAAAATTCCTATGCAACGGTTTGGATCTCCTGCAGATATTGCTGCTGCATCAGTTTATTTGTCATCAGATGAAGCATCTTATATCACAGGAACAACAATTCATGTCAACGGTGGTTTGGCAATGTTTTAACATAGAGGTGAATTTATTTTCTTTTTTTAATTATAAAGTGTATTAAAAAGAAAAAAATACTTGAATATATATAAATAATTTGTGAGAAACATAAATAATTGTAGTTTAATAAAGTTTAAATAGGGAATATAAATACATGAGCGACATTTCTGAAAGAGTAATAAGTATAGTAATGGAACATTTAGGTGTTGAAAAAGATAAGGTTACTGAGAATTCTAGTTTTATAGATGATTTAGGAGCAGATAGTTTAGATACTGTTGAACTTGTTATGGCATTTGAAGAAGAGTTTAGTATAGAAATTCCAGATGATGCTGCAGAAACTATTACTACTGTTAAAGATGCGATAAGTTTTATAGAGAGTCAAAATTCTTAATTTAAATTTATTAGGAGATTTTTTTATATGAGAAGGGTAGTTGTAACGGGCTTAGGCTTAGTGACGCCTTTAGCAGCTTCAGTAAATGGTTCATGGACAAAACTTATAAATTCAGAATCAGGTATAGGAAAAATTGAAGGATTTGATACTGAGGATCTACCTGCTAAAATTGCAGGGCATGTTCCTAATTCAGATCAAGAAGATGGTTTTGATCCTAATAGATGTTTAGAAGTTAAAGAACAAAGAAAAGTAGATAGGTTTATATTATTTGCAATAGATGCTGCCGACCAAGCTATTAAAGATAGTAAATGGGTTGTGGAAAATGAGAAAGATTCCCATAGATCAGGGGTTTTAATAGGTTCCGGCATAGGTGGTTTGTCTACGATAGAGAAAGCAACATTAGTTTTAAAAGAGAAAGGGCCTAGGAGGTTAAGTCCATTTTTTATTCCATCTTGTTTAATAAATTTAGCTTCAGGCCAAGTATCTATAAAAAATAATTTCAAAGGTCCAAATCTATCAGTGGTATCAGCCTGTTCTACAGGAGCGCATGCAATTGGTGATGCTGCGCGTTTAATAAGAGCAAATGAAGCAGACATAATGGTAGCTGGAGGTTCAGAGGCAGCAATAACACGCTTAGGTATTGCAGGCTTTGCTGCTGCGAGAGCTCTCTCTACTAGTTATAATGATAATCCAATAACAGCTTCTCGTCCATGGGATGAGGGAAGAGATGGATTTGTGATGGGTGAAGGAGCAGGTTGCGTAGTATTAGAAGATTATGAGCATGCAAAGTCAAGAGGAGCAAAAATTTATGCTGAAATATTAGGTTATGGTTTATCTGCAGATGCATATCATATTACTGCTCCTGCGGCGGATGGTGATGGGGGCTTTAGAGCTATGCAAGCAGCTATGGTTAATGGGGGTATAAATGCATCAGAAATTAATTATGTTAATGCTCATGGTACTTCTACACCTTTAGGAGATGAAATAGAATTAGGCGCTGTTAAAAGGTTATTTAAAAATGATATTGGTAATATATCTATAAGCTCTACAAAGTCATCAGTAGGACATATGCTCGGGGCTGCAGGAGCAGTAGAAGCGATATTTTCAATATTAAGTGTTTTAAATAATATAGTGCCACCCACTTTAAATCTAAATAATCCTTGTGAAAATTCAGATGGAATAGATTTAGTGCCTTTAAAAGCTAAAGAAAAAAGAGTCGATATAGCATTGTCAAACTCTTTTGGTTTTGGAGGAACCAATGCATCACTAATAATAGGTAAGGTTAAATAATTTTATTCAGGTATTTAAAAAAATAAAGTTTAAAATTACAATATTTTTAATATTTATATTATGTATCCTTATATTTACTGAAAAAATATTATCATATCCTAGTAAAATGGGACCTCTTTCTAAAAAGCTAACAGTTGTAATTCCAAAATCTAGTTCTTTATTAAATATAGCATTAATATTAGAAGAGAAGAATGTTATAAAAAACAGGTATTATTTTATTATTCATACTTATTTTCTAGGAAAAGGTAAATCGTTAAAAGCAGGTGAATATTCTTTTACCAAAAACGTTTCTCAAGAAATTGTGATAAATAAGTTGTATAAGAATGAAGTCAAATTGTATAAATTAGTAATTCCTGAATGCTATTCAAATAAAAAAATTTTTGAAATAATAAAGAAAAATTTGCATGTTTCAGATGGGTTAATTAATTATCCAGAAGGATCATTTTTCCCAAGCACTTATTTTTATTCTAAAGATACTAAGGCTAATAAGCTATTAAGTATTATGAAAGATACTGCAAAAGTTAAGTTCTCAAAAATTTATAATAAATATAAACATAATGTAGGTGGTATTATTAATCAGAATGAGGTTTTAGTATTAGCATCAATTGTAGAAGCTGAAGCTAAAAAAAAAGAAGATCAAAGTAAAATAGCAGCTGTTTTTTATAATAGGTTAAAGAAGGGTATGAAATTACAATCTGATCCTACTGTTATTTATGGTATTAATAAAACAGTTTATTTAGATAGACAGCTCAATAGATCAGATTTATTAGTAGAGCATGAATGGAATACTTATAAAATAAAGGGCTTGCCTCCTACTCCAATATGTAATGTAGGGCTTGATGCGTTTTATGCTGCATTAAACCCTGAAAAAAGTAGCAATTTATATTTTGTTGCAGATGGTCAAGGAGGACACGTTTTTTCAGAAAGTTATGAAGAACACAAAAATAATATAAAAAAAATATATAAAAATTAAATTAATAAAAATGTTTAATTATTATTTTATAATTGTAATATATCAATTATGAGTGTTTCAAATAAAAAAAAAGGTGTTATGTTAGTTCTTTCTTCTCCATCGGGAGCAGGAAAAAGCTCTATTTGTAAATCTTTAATGAATTTAGATAAAAATCTCTCACTATCTATTTCTACTACAACTAGAAAAAAACGACCAAATGAGAAATCAGGAGAAGATTATTTTTTTGTAAGTATTGAAGAATTTAAAACAATGCTAAATAAGAACCATTTTTTAGAACATGCTAATGTTTTTGATAATTATTATGGAACAGATAAATTTTTAGTAGAAAAAAAAATTAATAACGGAGAAGATTTAATATTTGATATTGATTGGCAAGGGGCTCAGCAACTCAGGGAAAAAATGAGAGAAGATATTGTTTCTATTTTTATACTACCTCCTAATAAAAAAGAACTGGAAAGAAGATTAAATAGTCGTGGTCAGGATTCGAATGAGGTAGTAAAAAAAAGAATGGATGGTGCATCAGCTGAAATTACACATTGGGCAGAATATGATTACGTAGTAATAAATGAAGACTTAAATAAAAGTGTTGAAGCTGTATTAGGAATTTTAAAAGCAGAAAGAATGAAAAGAATAAGACAAGTGGGGTTAGTAGAGTTTGTTAGAACAATCAGTCATGATTCTTAGCGATTAATATTGCCATATTTTCATATTGTTCTAAGGTAATTTGTTCTGGTCTTAAGCTTGGAGCTATATTTAAAAGGGAACATATTTTTAAAGGGTCTCCAAACTTTATTAAGGTAGATTTAATTTGCTTCCTACGTTGATTAAATAAATTCTTAGTAATTTCTTCTAATATTATTTTATTAAACTTAATTTTATTAATTTTAGGTTTAATTTGTACAATTGCAGAATCTACTTTTGGTTGAGGTTTAAAAGCATCAGAAGGAATATGCATTATTATTTTAGCTTCTGCCATTAATCCAATTAAAATAGATAGTCTTCCATATTTTTTTGAGCCAGGTTTTGCAGTTATTCTTTCAGCCACTTCTTTTTGAAACATAAGTGTCATTTGATTTATTTTTTTTGGAAAAGGTATCCATTTTAAAAGTAATTTCGTTGCTATAGAGTATGGTAAATTAGCAATAATTTCTGCATTTATAATATTATATTTATTTATAATATCTTTTAAATTAATATTAAGTGCATCTTCATTTTCTATAATAAGCTTGTTATGAGAAGCTATCTTTAATATTTGTAACGCATCAATAAACCTTTTATCTTTTTCTATTGCAATAACTTCTTTAGCCCCGTTTAACAATAAAGATCTAGTTAAACTACCTGGGCCTGGACCAATTTCTATTATGGAATTATATTTAACATTATCACTTAAATTAATAATTTTATTTGTTAAATTTAGGTCGAGAATAAAGTTTTGACTCAGTTTCTTTTTAGCGAATAGATTATATTCTTTTATAGTTTGAGATATACTTGGTAGATTATTAATATTCTTAATAATATCTTTATCCATTTATTGCATTCGAATATCTATAAGGGCTTTTCTATTTAAGTCTAATAGATATCTTTCCTTGAGAATATTTGTAGATCTAGTAATTATGTTAGCTTTAATCATTTCTTTGAGAGCAAATTCCTGATTTAATTCATTATCTCTTTCACAAATCATAACAACATATATACCATCTTTTGCTAAGATAGGGGCTGTGGGCTGGTTTATTTCAATATTATTAATTTTTTCAATAAAATATTCAGGAAGGTCTTTTAGTAAAACTTTCCCTATATGTCTGCCTTTTTTATTCCCTTCAACTTTTGCTAGTGCTAACATTTCATTACAAGATTTAAGACTAATTGTTTTGTTTTGAATTTCTTTTAATAAGGAGTTAGTTTTGTTTTTATTAATAGGAAGGTCAAAACTAAGGACAAAAATATCTTCTACCGTTTTGGAAAGATCAGGTATTAAGAATTTTCTCTTATCATCAAGTCTAATAATAGATACTCTAGTATTTAATAATAGTAATTCTGATATATCATTCTTTTTTAAATTTTTAATTTTATCATAAGTTTTTGAATCTATATTATTTTTTAATCTCCATTGACTACTCTTTTTATATGTTCCTGTGCCGTTTTCATTTATTCTTTCTGCCATTATATCAAAATTATTTTCTTCAATAATTTTTTTTCTAATTTGTTTAGCAATAAGAATTATATCCGTGTTTTTTGATAAATTGTTAAAATTAAAAGTAATTTCTGAAAATTTATATTCATTCTTTCCTTCATTAGATAAATAATTATTATATTCATTCTTTATTTCATTATTATTAATTAAAACTTTTGGCCTAATAACTTGTTGTAATAATTTTTCTAGAATTATATTTGCTTTAAGTCTTGTAGGTAAGGCAGGCCTAGGAACACCGTTCATTAACAAAGCCTCAATTAATTTACCGTTTTCCATGTTATTATTATTTTCAATAAATGTTATATTATTTGTTATTTCTTGATCTGTGACTCTTATACCTAATCTTTCAGCCGCCTGTGATTGAAGTTTTTCATTTATAAGAGATTGAATTACTTGACCATTAAGGCTTTTTCTAGTTTTTAAATTATTGGGTAAATTAGATGAAACAATGATTAACTGTATTCTACTATTTAAATCCATTATAGTTATGGGATCATCATTTACTATTGCAACTATGCTTATTACTTCAATTTTGCTGTTTTCATCTTGAGATAAAGAGTTATTAATATTAAATATAATAATAAAAAAGATAGCGGTTACCATTTTTAAAAACATCAAAACTTTCCTAAATTTAAATTAAAAACCTACTAAATTAAAATTAAGAGAATATTCATTTGCATCTGGAACATCAATTAAATTTTGATGTTTTCTTTCTGCTTGCAAACGAATTATTATACACTCATTTTTATATTCAATATACCCATAACTATTTATAGCATTTCCCCAGTTACTATTTCTTAAATCCCTATTTTGTCTTATATTAGCTCTCCAGTTATCATTAACATTCCATGATAATGATATACTGGCTTGCTCAGATAGCATACTTTCAGTAAGAACAGGGTCATCACGAACCATAGTGTAATCTATATTAGCCATAATTGAGTTAGAATAAAAAGCAAACGTTAATGTGTCTCTTTGAGATCTAAAATTAAGAGAATCTCTTCTGAAGTGATAACCTAAACTTATAGAATTTTTTGTATTATATATTATATTTCCAACAATATGAGATAATCTTTCGCTTAAACCCGTTCCTGATATGTATTCAGTTTGTGGCTTTAAAAGATTCCAAGACCTTCCTAAAACACTTGTAAGTTCGCCATATTCATTTAATTGTAGAGTTGATTTGAATCCAAAATTAACTTTGCTTCCTTCTTCTACTCTGTCAGTTCCAACAAACTTATTTGAGGAAAATAAATTATAGTCACTTAATTCAAAATCAATACTATCTAAATTATGTATAGTGTCAGGGTTTCCTCCCTTTGGCGCAAGAACCCCTTGAACTATTGGTTCGAGAAGAATAGATTTATTTTGAAAGTAGCTTATAATTGGAAAGCTCCACATGGTTTCGAATTTAGGGATGACTCTAAATTTTTCATATGTTCCTATTTTCCCTATAACTCTAGAGTTATCTGTTTTTTTATTTCTAAATACATCTGCTCGAGTTAAAATTTTTGATTTAAAAACATGGCCAGATTCAGATATATTATTTTTACTCCAAGAAGACTTTAGGGATAGTTTTTGAGAGTTTGAAGCATCTGGTTTAAATAGCATATTGCTATCTAAAGTAATTTTTCTTAGAACTCCATTTTTATGATTTTTATACCAGGCCATTTTTATATTTGGTAAAACTAATGGAACGTTTCTATTACTTTTAAATGCATCAAGAGGTTGAAAGTACATAGCTTCTATTTTTACGTAAAAATTCTTTTTGTTTCCAGCAAGATAAGCTCTTTGAGTAAGTTTACTCTCACTGGTATTCCCAATCTTATATCTAGCTAGATAAGAAAAATCACTTGCCCGAATTGCATTTAATCCAATAGCCCAATCCTTATTAATTTTTTCTGCAATTTTAAGTTCTATATGTCCTCTAAATTTATTGCTTTCTTTGTTATCTATATTTACATGGCTTCCTCTAGTAAAACTAGTTTTTATATTACTAGAGCCTTTTGACCTTAAAGATCTATAATTTGTTTCTATAATTGGTCCTTCATTACTAGTCATCGTTGGGGTGATTGTTAGATCTCTATGTTTTGATAAATTAAAATAATAAGGTTGAGAATAACTAAAACCAAATATAGTGTTATTAGTAAATTTTGGGCTAAGTAATCCAGAAGTTTTTTTTATAGATGGGTCAGCATGACTAATATAAGGTAAATAGAATATAGGAATATCATATACATCAAGAATCACATTTTCATATTGAATAATGCCATCTTCAATATTTCGTTTAGATTTTAAAGCCCTTATTTGCCATAATGGGGCTTCTTTAATATCATCTTCACAAGGTTTACACATTGTATATGTAATTTTCTCAAGTTTATCACCATCTATACTATTCCTTATTATTATATTTGCAGATAAAGATGAACCATCACTGAATAGAGAATTAAAATTTTTAATAACCCCATTTTTTAAATCTCCTGTGAGCTCCATGTTTTCAGCAAAGAAAATATTATCTTTATTATCATTTAAACTTACATTTCCTTCTGCTAAAATTAAATCATTTATAGAATCATACGTGACCTTATCAGCTCTTAAGACTTGAGTACCATTTATTATTTCCACATCACCTATTGCAGAAATTAATGATATTTGATTATGATGTTCAATATAATTAGCAGTTAAAAAACTATTTTTTGTTTGAATTTCTTCTGAATGGCATAAATTACTTAATATAACTAAAACAAATACAATTATTTTTGTTTTAATTGTATAATTATATAATAAATTCAATTTATTTACCCATCTTCTAAATATAGTAATATACTTGTGCTAATAAATATTGGTATAAGAGCTGGAATCCAGGCTGCAAGAAATGCCGGCGTTTGAGAACCTTGTCCTAGAGCTGCTATTACATCATTTAAAAAAAAGATAACAAATGCTATGATTATAGCAATAAATAATCTTTTTCCTATCCCATGTCTTCCAATTGGTATTATAGAAAAAATAGCACCAAGAAGAACCATTCCAATCAGTAAGATAGGAGTAGATAGCATTTTATGTAAATAAATTACGTGTTTTCTTGAATTAAATCCTGCTTTTTCAATAATTTCTATAAATTTTGGTGTTCCCCAAAAAGAAATTGTTTCTGGTCTAGCAAAACTTTCTTTTATTTGCGAACTAGTGAGTTGTGTAGGTAATTGCAATTCAATAAAATTTGAAGTTTCTAAATTCTTATTTGTTATTATGCCTTTATTAATTTCCCAATAACCATTTTTTAATACGGTATTATCTCCATCAATTCTTTCATAAAATTTATTGTCTTTTGTGTATCTAAAAATAATTACTTTATTGAGCTCCATTTTTGTGGGATCTATTTTATTTGCATGAATTATTGCAGTTTTATCTCCTTCCTTTTGGTGTAGCCAAAAGCCTCCTCCAGATATTTGTAAATTATTATTATTCTTCTGAAAATATCTATACTCCAATTGCATAAGCTTCGTTTGTGTTACAGAGGTAATGGAACTAAATATTGTTATGCTTAATACACCTATTATAAAAGCTAAAATAACATGAGGCAAACAACAGTGCCATATACTTAATCCAGCAGATCTCGCAACAATTAGCTCTAAATTTTTAGATAACCTAATTAACGAAATCATTGAACCAAAAAATGTTGCGTATGGTAATAATTTCTGAATATTAATAGGTGTTTTGAATAAAGTCATTTTAAGGCATATTAAAAAGGCATCACTTTTAAAATGAGAAGTTTGTTTACTATATTCAATTAGTTCACTCAAAGAAGTAATAAAACATAAAATTATAAGTATAGTAAAAAAATATAAGGAAGCATGTTTAAAAAAATAAACCATTAACGGGGAAAATAAATAGTTCATTTTATAATACCTTATGCTTATATAATATTTTCTCTTTGATTTTTTCTGCTTTATCTGAAATTAAAAACATTATGAGTAATAAAATTATCAATACAAAAATATATATAAATGGGATAAGCTGAGGAGAATGAATCATTAATTGTGGAGCTGCAATAATATAAATTTGAATAGTTAAAGCGGCACTAATCGAGAAAAATAATTTTTTAATGGAAGCTTTTCTATTAAATTTTCCTATAATTGATGTCATTGCACCAATTAATACCATAATTAAGATTATTAGAGGAGTAATAATTCTTTTGTGGGCTTCTGCAGTAAATTCTTTCTTATATAGTGCATTAATATTTTTCTCAGGATTAAATAATTCATAAAAGTTTCTTTCACTTGCCTCTTTAAATCTAGGAGAACTATCCTTGCTATAGTTACTAATATTTAAAGTATATTCATCAAAATATAAAATAGAAATATTTGTACCTTTAGAAATTTCTTGTCTATTACCATTTGTTAGGGAAAATCTTGCACCTTTTTGCGTGGTCACAATTTTGCCTTTTTCGGCAATAATACTTATAGTTTTGCTTATATTTCTTTCATCATGGATTAGTATGCCTTGAAAATTACCAGTCTTATCTCTTTCTTTTATAAAAACTGTAAGACCTTGAATAGGAGAAGAAAAAACTTTTTCTTGAAATAGCGTAGATATATAATTGTTTCTAATATTATGTTGCAAGTTTTTAAATTTATTATATGCGTACGGCGAACCATAGTTTTCTAAAGAAATAGCAAGTATTCCTAAAGTAATTCCAAATATAATAGCAGGTATAAGTATTTTAAAATTATTCATTCCCGCAGTTTTCATAGAAATTAATTCAGATTCAGTATTTAATCTAGAATAAGTAATGAGGGCTGCTAGAAATGCTATAAATGGCATTATAGTGGCCAAGAGTTTAGGAATAATTAGAATTGTTAGATTAAGAAATATATTTACAGGTAACCCTTTAATAATAATTAATTCTATAAACCTTAAAGATTGAGTAAGCCATGCAATTCCTGTCATGCTAAGCATAATTAAGACAAAAGGACCTAATAATTGTCTGTATATATATTTAATAAATAAATTCAATTTTTGTTAGATCCATATAATATTTTATTAGCTTAATTATAAAAATATGTTAGTTCTAAAACTAACAGTTAATTTTTAATAAAATATATCATATTTTGTTGTATAAAAATAATTAATAGCCTTTGAAAGGAAATTAAATGTCAATTAAAGTGTCTTTTGCTTCTAAGCCTATGACTAAAAAAGATTTATTAATAGTTATACTTGATGAATCGTTAGAATTAGGAAAAACTATCGCTAGTTTAGATAAGGAATATAATGGAATAATATCCAATGCAATTAATTCAAAAACATTAATTACAAAAAAAGGAAGTTCCTTAAGTTTGTTTGCAAATAAAGGAAAAACAATACAAGAAATTCTAATATATTTTGTAGGGAGTATAAAAAATTATAATATAGAGAAAGCAGATAGAATTGGAGGAAGTATTTTTTCTTCTATACCTAAGACTATTTCAAGCTTAACAGTTTATTATGCATTTAATAGAAATAAGAAAATTATTAATGAAGAATTCGCAGCAAGAATTATTCATGGAATGAAATTAAGATCCTATACTTTTTATAAATATAAATTAAAAAGTAAAAATAAGCATCATCATTCACTTAAAGAAATTGAAATAATAACAAAAGAACCTTCGTTGGCAAAAAAATATTATTCTCCTTTAAAATTTTTAGAAGAAGGTGTCTATTTAACTCGCGATTTGGTTTCTGAGCCCGCAAATGTTTTAACTCCTATAGCTCTTTCTGAGGAAGCATTAAAATTAAAAGCCTTAGGAATCAAAGTTGAAGTTTTAAATTTATCCCAAATAAAGCGCTTAAAAATGGGAGCTTTACTAGGTGTGGCTATGGGAAGTTCTAATGAGCCAAGAGTGGTAAGTATGACTTGGAATGGAACAAAAAATAGTAAATCTAAGCCTGAAGTTTGTTTTGTTGGAAAGGGTGTTACATTTGATACAGGAGGAATATCCATAAAACCTTCAGGTGGAATGCAAGATATGAAGTGGGATATGGGAGGTTCTGGTGTAGTCATTGGACTTATGAAAGCTTTAGCAGGACGAAAGGCTAAAGTTCACATATCTGCGGTTGTCGGTTTAGTTGAAAATATGCCTTCTGGAAAAGCGCAAAGGCCAGGAGATGTAGTTGTTGCTTCATCCGGCCATTCTATTGAAGTAATTAATACAGATGCTGAAGGAAGGCTAGTTTTAGCAGATGCAGTTACTTATGCTATAAATAAATTTAAACCAAAAAGGTTGATAGATTTAGCAACTTTAACAGGTGCAGTAATAGTAAGCTTGGGTCCTCAAAGAGCAGGACTGTTTAGTAATAATGATGAGTTGGCTAATAATATCTTTAATTCCGGTGAAAAAACTGGAGAAAAAGTTTGGAGATTGCCCGTAGGTGAAGAATATGATGATGATATTAAATCAGATATTGCTGATATGCATAATGTTGGCTCTGGAAGAGGTGCAGGAGCAACTTCAGGAGCTAAATTTATTGAACAATTTACGCAAAATATTCCATGGGCACATTTAGATATTGCTGGAGTAACTTGGGCAAAGAGTAATTCTGAATTGTACCCTGCGGGTGGCACAGCTTTTGGCGTTAGATTGCTAAATACGTATGTTAAAGATTTTTTTGAATAACTATATAAATTACTTAAAGTGGAGAATATAAAATGGAAAGAACCTTATCTATTATTAAACCTGATGCTACAAGAAGATCTATAACTGGAAAAATTAATGCTATGATAGAAGAGGCAGGTTTATCAATTATTGCTCAAAAACGCATTCGTTTGTCTGTTTCACAAGCTGAAGAATTTTATGGGGTTCACAAGAAAAGACCTTTTTTTAATGATTTAGTAAAATTTATTACTTCAGGCCCTGTTGTTATTCAAGTCTTAGAAGCAGCCAATGCTATAGCTTTGTATAGAAAAACAATGGGTGCAACAAATCCATCTGAAGCAGAAGAAGGAACCATAAGAGCAGCCCATGCAGAATCAATAGAAGCTAACTCAGTTCATGGCTCAGATAGTGAAGAAAATGCAGTAATTGAAATAAATTTCTTTTTTAATAAGGATGAGATAGTAGGGTAATATTAATTTAAGGTTATCTATCCCATATTTTATATTCGTCAACTATTATAAGGTCTCTATTATTAGTTTTATCTTCTAATTTACCAATTATAGAGGCTTTTTCACCCTGTTTAATAAAGTTTTGTACTACTTGATTAGCTTTGTTAGCTTGGACTATTATACACATACCTATTCCACAATTAAATGTTTTTAGCATTTCAGTACTTTCTACATTTCCTATATTTTTTAGCCAATGGAATATTTTATTAGGTTTAATATTTTTTCCATATATTACAGAAGTTAAAGATTTAGGAATAATCCTTGGAAGGTTATCTATAAGTCCACCTCCAGTAATATGTGCGCATGCTTTTATATTTCCTAATTTATGTTCGTTTAGTATAGATTTTACATAAATTTTTGTTGGTTTAAGTAAATGGTTACCAATAGATTTCTCTGGGAACCCTTTAACCTTGTCATTTAGAAGAATATTATTATTTTTTAATATTTTTCTTACTAATGAGAAACCATTTGAATGAATACCAGAGCTTTTTAAAGCTATAATAGAGTCTCCAGCTTTTATATTATTCTTTGGTAAAATATTATTTTTTTCAACGGCACCAACCGCAAAGCCTGCTAAATCATATTTATTATTAGTATATATACCAGGTAATTCTGCAGTTTCTCCACCTATAAGAGCACAATTTGCAAGTTTTACTCCAGAAGCTATTCCTTTTATTATTTTTTTAGCTATATCTAGTTTTAAATTGCCAGTAGCAAAATAATCTAAAAAGAAAAGAGGTTCCGCTCCTTGCACAACTATGTCATTTACACTCATTGCTACTAAATCAATACCTATTGTATCGTGCTTATTTACTTCTTCAGCGATAAGTAATTTTGTACCTACACCATCTGTAGCCGAAACAAGTATAGGATTATTATATCCGCAATCTGCGAGGTTAAATAACCCTCCAAAACCACCTATAGACCCCATAACTCCTGGTCTATTAGTTTTTTTAACTAGTGGTTTAATGTCTTTAACAAACTTATTTCCAACTTCAATGTTTACTCCGGCATCTTTATATGTAAGGTTTTTTGAAGTAGTTTTATTTTTTGTTTTTGGCATAGTTTATATTTATCCTATATTTAAAATTTTTAATATGACGATACTAGATATATATGGTTTTGCAATTATAATGGTTAAAGATGATTAA
>JAQWRB010000102.1 GCA_029243935.1 Alphaproteobacteria bacterium | reverse complement strand
ACTATTGGTAATACTATTTATGCAATACAAGTTGAAGATATAGTTCCTCAAAGTATTATGACTTTTGAAGAAGCAAAAGAACAAATTATAAAAGATATTCAAACAGAAAAAAGCCTTAATGTAGCTTTAAATATAGCTAATGAGATTATAAAAAAGCAAAATAACAAACAAGATTTTGAATCACTAGCCAAAGAATATAATTTAGTATTATTAAATGCTGATAATGTACAAAAAGATGGATCAGGAGCAGAAGGAATTCTTAATGATGAAGCCTTAAATCAGGTTTTTATTATAAAAAATGGTAAAACTACAAATCCAATAAAATATAATGACAATACTTATATTGTTGCAAAAGTTGAAGATGTCATCCCAGTTGTTGAAATAAACAAAGAAAAATTATTAGAATTAAATTTAACTATTTCCAAGGAAATAGCTAATGATATTCAAGAGCTATTTATTAAAAATCTTACTAGTAAACAAAAAATTAAGATTAATGAGGCATTATTAGATAGTTTGTTTCAAAATAATAGCTAGAAAAAGTATGATATATCAACCAAATTTAAAGACCTTTAATCAAGTTATAAATAAAAACAAATCTCATGTAATATGGACTACACTTGTTGCAGATTTAGATACGCCTGTTTCTACCATGATAAGAATAGGACAAAATAGCCCATATTCATTTCTTCTAGAATCTGTTGAAGGTGGAGATACAAAAGGAAGGTATTCAATATTAGGCTTAAACCCAGACTTAATATGGAGATCATTTGGAAATAAAGCAGAAATTAATTATGATCCTGAAAAATCATTAGATAAATTTATTCCTGAAGTTAAAGATACATTTTCTTCCTTAAGGGAATTAATGAAAATATCAAAAATAAAAATACCAAAAAACTTACCTCCAATGGCATCCGGATTGGTAGGTTATTTAGGTTTTGATAATATTAAATTAATAGAAAAAATTCCCACAAATAATCCTAGTAAATTAAATTTGCCAGATGGGATTTTTATAAGACCAAAAATTATGATAATTTTTGATTCTGTAGAAGATACAATGACTATAATTACACCTGTATATATGCAAAATTCTAACAAACTTAATATTAAAGAAATTTATAATAAATCATGTAATAACATAGAAAAAATTATTAATTTATTAAAAAAACCTATTGAAAATAAACATTTTAATAAAGAAATAATTAAAGTAAAAAATAATATTACTTCTAATTTTACAAAAGATAACTATTTAAAAATAATTAAAAAAGCAAAAGATTACATTTTGGCTGGAGATATATTTCAAGTTGTCCCTTCTCAAAGATTTGAAATGCCTTTTGACCTCCCTCCATTTAACCTATACAGGTCCCTTAGGAGATTAAATCCATCTCCATTTCTATACTATTTAAATTTTAATGATTTTGCAGTAATTGGTTCAAGTCCAGAAATATTAGTGCGAGTAAGGGATAATAAAGTGACTATAAGACCAATTGCAGGAACAAGGCCTAGAGGAAAAAATATAGAGGAAGATAATACTTTAGCAAAAGAACTTCTTAGTGACGAAAAAGAAAATGCAGAACATAGGATGCTACTAGATCTTGCCCGAAATGATGTTGCAAAAGTATCAATTCCTGGCAGTTTAAACGTTACAGAAAAAATGATTATTGAGCGCTATAGTCATGTAATGCATATAGTATCAAATGTAGAAGGTGAGAAGCTAGATAATGTAGACTATTTAGAAGCTTTACTTTCAGGTTTTCCAGCTGGGACAGTTAGTGGAGCTCCAAAAATAAGAGCTATGGAAATTATAGATGAGCTAGAAAACGATAAAAGAGAAGTTTATGGTGGATGTGTTGGATATTTTTCATCTGACGGCGCAATGGATACTTGTATAACTTTAAGAACAGCAATTATAAAGAATAATAGAATGTACGTTCAAGCAGGAGGAGGAATCGTAGCTGACTCTATTCCTGAAAATGAATATCAAGAAACTGTTAATAAAGCAAAAGCATTATTTAAAGCGGCTAATGAAGCATTAAGGTTTGCTAATGATTAAACTAATGAAAAGCTATTAATATGTATATACTTATTGATAATTATGACAGCTTTACGCATATAATAAGACATTATATAGATAAAAATAACAACACTGTAGAAGTTATTAGAAATGATAAAATTAAAGCTATAGATGCTATAAATAAAAAACCAAAAGGTATAATTATTTCACCAGGACCTAAAACTCCAAATGAAGCCGGAATAAGTATAGAATTAATAAAATTAGCATCAAAAAAAATCCCTGTATTAGGCATTTGTTTAGGTCATCAGTGCATAGCACAGGCATATGGAGGAAAAATAATTAGAGCTAAAAATGTTATGCACGGAAAATTAAGCAATATTAGTCATGACAATAGTTCTATATTTAAAGGTATTTCTCAAAATTTTTTAGCCACTAGATATCATTCTTTAATAATTGAAGAAGCGACTTTACCCAAAAAATTAATCATTAATGCAAGATCAAATGATAAATATATAATGAGTATTTCAGATGAAAAGGCAAAAGCGTACGGACTACAATTTCACCCAGAAAGTCATGACACTGAGCTAGGTTATAAATTAATTAATAATTTCTTAAATATATGTGAAAACCATGAATCCAATTAAGTCTATAATGCCGAAACTAATGGAAGACATAGATTTGACTATAGTTGAGTCTGAAAATGTTTTTAATTACCTTGTTAGTGGTAAAGCATCAGAAGTAGAAATGGCTGCTTTTTTAGCTACTTTATCTGTAAAAGGTTCCTGTTCAAAAGAATTAATAGGTGCTGTAAATGCATTAAAGCCTTTTGTTAAAAACCCATTAGAATTAGACATAAGTACCATTGATATAGTTGGAACTGGTGGAGATGGGTTAAAAACATATAACATATCTACAGCAGTTGCATTTATAGTTGCTTCTAATGGCTTATACGTTGCAAAACACGGCAACACAGCTGTTTCTTCAAAATCAGGTGCCTCAGACGTACTGAAGGAACTTGGTATAAATATTAATATAAATAAAGAAATAATAAATAATTGTCTAAAAGAAACTAACATGTGTTTCTTATTCGCCCCCAATTATAATAATGCTTTTAAGTATGTAGCTAAAGTAAGAAAAGAGCTAAGTTTTAGGACAATATTTAATTTACTAGGGCCATTATTAAATCCTGTACGTGCTAAAAGGCAATTATTAGGCGTTTTTTCTAATCAATATTTAAAAGTACTAGCCGAAACCTTACAAGCTCAGAATTCAATAAAGTCTTGGGTGGTAAATGGTTCTGATGGAATGGATGAAATAACTTTAACAGGAATTACAAAAGTTGTGGAATTAGATAAGAATCAAATAAAAGAATTTGAAATTAACCCTGAAAAATATAACTTTAAATTATGCAGTCCAGAATCTTTGCAAGGAGGTGAGCCCAAATATAATGCAAAAAAAATGATTCGTTTGTTTGAAGGAGAAAAAAACTCCTATAGAGATATAGTAGTTTTAAATGCAGCTGCAGCCTTTTGTGTAGCAGATAGCGTTAATACTTATGAAGAAGGAATAGAATTAGCAAAAAGCATAATAGATAAAGGTAAAGCGCTAAAAACTCTCAATAAATTAATTAAAGTAAGTAATGAATGATATGTCAATATTAAAAGAAATATGTGATAATAAAACCTTAGAAGTTAATAAACTTAAGAAAGAAATTTCTCAATTAGACTTATTAAAAATAATAGAACTACAAGAAAAACCAAGAAGCTTTAAAAAAGCTTTAAATGTTAAGATTAATGAGAAGCAGTATGCTTTAATTGCAGAAATCAAAAAAGCGAGTCCATCCAAAGGGCTAATAAAAAAAGATTTTAATCCTGTGAAAATAGCTCAGGCTTATGCTAAAGGCGGAGCGGCATGCTTAAGTATACTTACAGAAGAAAAATGGTTTAAAGGAAGCATTAAATATTTAATAGAAGTAAAAAAACAAACTAAACTTCCTATTTTAAGAAAAGATTTTATATTAGATCCTTGGCAGGTCTATGAAAGCAGAAGCATAGGTGCAGATTGTATATTAATTATATTATCCGCAGTTAATGATATTCTAGCATCTGAGCTAATTCAACTCTCAAAAAGCTTAGGTATGGATGTACTTGTAGAGACTCATAATGAGAATGAAATTAAAAGAGCAATAAATTTAAAACCTGACCTAATTGGTATAAATAATAGAAATTTAAAAACCCTAGATATAGACCTAAATAATACCATTAAGCTTTCCAAATTAATCCCTGAAACATATGATATAATATGTGAAAGTGGATTAAATACTAATAATGATTTAAAAGTTATGGATAAAATTGGAATTATGCGTTTTTTAGTAGGAGAATCATTAATGAAAAGTAGTAATATTGAATTAGCTACTAAAACACTAATAAAAAGGTAATGGTGTTACATGAAAAAAGAAAATAAATTTACTCATTTTGATAATGATGGCAAAGCTATAATGGTTGATATATCAGAAAAGTCAGTTACTGAAAGGTTAGCATCTGCAACATCTTCTATAACTATGCATGAAAATACTTTAAATATGATAAAAAATGGTAATGCAAAAAAAGGTGATGTTTTAGGTATAGCAAGAATAGCTGGCATAATGGCCGCTAAAAAAACATCAGAATTAATTCCTTTATGTCACCCAATATCGTTATCATCTGTATCAATAAATTTTGAAATAGATGAAAATACAAATTCAATTAATATAATTTGTGACTGCAAATTAAATGGAAAAACAGGTTTAGAGATGGAAGCTCTAACAGCAGTTTCTATAGCAGCATTAACTATATATGATATGTGTAAAGCTGTAGATAGAGAAATGACAATTACTAAAACACAACTAACATATAAGTCTGGTGGAAAGTCTGGGATCTACAAACGATATGCTTGATGTACAAAAAGCTATAAATATCATAGTTTCTAAGGCCACCTCTTTACAAGAAGAAACAATTTTACTAAAGAATAGTTTAGGTAGAATTTGTTCTAAAAATATATATTCCAATATTAATAGCCCTCCTGAAAATGTCTCTTCAATGGATGGCTATGCTTTAAAATATTCTAATTTACAAAATATAAACAAAATTCCCATTAAAATAGTCGGAGAATCTGCTGCTGGTAATCCTTATATAAAAAAATTAAATAATTATGAGTGTGTAGAAATATATACAGGAGCAGAAGTTCCAAAAGGAGCAAATTTAATTTTATTACAAGAAAGAGTAATAATTAGTAGCAATCATATAGTTAGCACAAGTCAAAATTATAAAAAAGATCAATATGTTAGAAAAAAAAGTTCAAATTTTAAAATAAATTCTTTAATTATAAAAAAAAATAGCCTTATTACTAGCAGAACACTTGGATTAGCTATATCTTCTAATCATACTAAGATTCATGTTTACAAAAAACCTAATATAGCAATACTTGCAACCGGTAATGAACTTAAAAATCCTAATAAGCATTTAAGTAATGCAATCATATCTTCTAATACGCCTTTACTCATATCTTTAATTAAATCATTTGGAGGCAATGCTCACGATTTAGGAATTGCAAAAGATACATTAAATTCACTTATGAAAAAACTTCAAAATATAAATAAATTTGATATTTTAATTACAACTGGTGGAGCATCAGTCGGAAAACATGATTTGGTAAAGGATGTTCTTAATAAATTAGGAATGCAGTTAATATTTTGGAAAGTAGCAATAAGACCAGGTAAACCTCTTATATTTGGAAAACTAAATAAAACTTTAATCTTAGGATTTCCAGGAAATCCAGTTTCTACATTTGTTAGTTCTTTAATATTTTTAAGGCCTCTAATAGATAAATATATAAATACTAAGAAAAAACTTAATATTAAAAATGGTAATATTACTAAAGAATTAGGTAAAAATGATGAAAGAGAGGAATATTTAAGAGCCAAAATATATTATGACAATAATATATATAAAGTAGAACCTCTTATTGGACAAGATAGCTCTATGACTTCTTACTTAAGCAAGGCAGATGGACTTATAATCAGAAAGCCTTTTGATAAAGCTTTAAAAATTGGAAGCAATGTATCAATATTAATTTTCTCTGATATACATCCTCATATCTAAATAGATAAATACTTGACATAATACATCAAATTTATGATAAATGTTTATGTTTTGTTCTAATTATTCTGATTGGTAATTAAATGCTCACTAAAAAACAAAAAGAGTTACTAGATTATATAACTTTAATAAATAACAATAGTGGTATATCTCCCTCATATGAAGAGATGAAAAATAAATTAAATTTAAAGTCTAAATCAGGAATACATAGAATAATTTCAGCTTTAGAAGAAAGAGGTTTTATTAGGAAACTTGCTAATAAAGCAAGAGCAATAGAAATTATAAATAGTAATATTATAAACTCTCAAGAACTTATTAACAAGGTAATAGATATTCCATTATACGGGAAAATAGCCGCTGGTACTCCTATAGAAGCAATTTCTAATAGTTCTAGTCTAATTACTACCCCTACTAACATGATTACAGGGGGTGCACACTATGCATTAGAAATATCTGGAGATTCTATGATAAACTTAGGAATAAATAATAAAGATATAGCTATAATAAAAAAATCTAAGGTTGCAAATAATGGAGAAATAGTTGTTGCTCTAATAGATAAAAATGAAGCGACCTTAAAAACATTCAAAAAAACATCTACAAATATTGTACTTATTCCTGCAAATGATTTATATCAAACACAAACTTATGAATTTACTAGAGTTCAAATACAAGGTATTCTAGTTGGAATAATGAGAAAATATTAATTCATAAATAATTCATCTAAAATTATATAACTTAATTATTTAGTTTGGTACCATAGAATATGAAAGTAGTAACAAGATTTGCCCCCTCTCCTACAGGTTTTCTTCATATAGGTGGCGTAAGAACAGCATTATTTAATTGGTTATTTGCAAAACACCATGATGGTTTATTTAAATTAAGAATTGAAGATACAGATGTTAAAAGATCAACAAATGATGCAAAAAAAGCAATAATAGATGGATTAAAATGGATAGATCTCAATTGGGATGATGAAGTAGTATATCAATCAAAAAAAATACAAAGACATGTAGAAATTGGAAAAAAACTACTAGATATGGGGCATGCCTATAAATGTTATTGCTCACCAGAAGAACTTACAGAAATGAGAGAATTAGCTAAAAAAGAAAAAAGAGCTCCTAAGTATAATGGAAAATGGAGAAATGCAGATGTATCTGAAGCACCTAAAGACATAAACCCTGTAATTAGAATTAAATGTCCTCAATCTGGTACCACAGAAATAAATGATATTGTTCAAGGGAAAATAACCATAAATAATAGTGAGTTAGATGATTTTATTATATTAAGATCTGATAATACCCCCACATATATGTTATCTGTGGTAGTAGATGATTATGATATGGATATTACCCATGTAATAAGGGGGGATGATCATTTAACAAATACAATGAGACAAAAACAAATATATACTTCTCTTAGTTGGGACCTTCCTATATATGCTCATATACCATTAATACACGGTATGGATGGTGGAAAGTTATCAAAAAGACATGGAGCCTTAGGAGTTGATGCCTATAGTGCTATGGGTTATTTACCGGAATCTATGCTTAATTATTTATTAAGGCTTGGGTGGTCACACGGAGATAAAGAAATTATTTCAAGAGAGGAAGCTATTAAATTATTTAATTTGGAATCTATAGGAAGGTCTTCTGCTAAATTTGATATAGATAGACTATCTAGTCTTAATGCTATTTACATTAACCAAAAAAGTAATAATGAATTAGCTTTAATAGTTAAAGACATATTTCAGAAAAAAGATGTTGTTGTAAATGATAAAAAATTATTATTACTTAAAAATGGAATGAATGGCTTAAAAACTAGAGCTAGAACTTTAAATGAACTAGCGGAAATGTGTAGTTTTTATTTAGAAGAAGCTCCAATAAGTTTAGATGAAAAATCAAAGAAAGTATTAAACAGTGATACTATAAAATTGTTAAAGAATTATCATGAGCATTTAAGTAAATTAGAAATATGGAAACAAAATAATATTGAAGAAAATATAAAACTATTCTGCGAAGCTAATAATCTTAACCTTGGTAAGCTTGCACAGCCTTTAAGAGCTGCAACAACAGGAAAATCAGTTTCTCCAGGATTATATGAACTAATGGAAGTATTAGGCAAAATGGAAACTCTTAGTAGATTAATAAAAATTAATAATTAATACTTCATATATTGCATAGTTAGATTAGATAACTATAATGCAAACTCTAAAATAAATGATTAAAAATTGGAAAATTGATGTCAGAAAATAACGCAAAATTTGCAAATTTAACTCTTCCTAATGGAGAACAGTTTAAATTACCAATTCATTCAGGCACAATAGGTCCTGACGTAATAGAAATAAAAAAATTATATGCAGATACAGATCATTTTACATATGACCCTGGATTTACAAGTACCGGTTCTTGTAAGTCAGATATAACTTATATAGATGGAGATAAAGGTGTTCTTTTACATAGGGGTTACAGAATTGAAGATTTAGCGGAAAACTGTGATTATTTAGAAGTTGCTTATTTATTATTAAAAGGTGAACTTCCAAATAAATCTCAAAAACTAGAGTTTGATAACAAAATAACAACACATACTATGGTCCATGAACAGCTAGCCCTTTTCTTTAGAGGTTTTAGGAGAGATGCCCATGCAATGGCAGTTATGTGTGGTGTAGTCGGAGCATTAAGTGCATTCTATCATGACAGTACCGACATAACAGACCCTAGCCAGAGATTAATTGCTTCTCATAGATTGGTTGCAAAGGTGCCTACAATAGCAGCTATGGCGTACAAATTTTCTCTGGGTCAGCCATTTATTTACCCAAGAAATGATCTTAGTTATTCTGAAAATTTTTTAAATATGATGTTTTCAGTTCCATCTGAAGAATATAAAATTAATCCTACACTTTCTAAAGCAATGGATAAGATATTAATCTTACATGCTGATCATGAACAAAATGCATCTACATCTACAGTTAGACTTGCTGGTTCTTCTGGAGCTAATCCATTTGCATGTATATCTGCAGGCATTGCTTCCTTATGGGGACCTTCTCATGGAGGTGCAAATGAAGCAGTGATTCATATGTTAAATGATATTCAAAGAACTGGTAATGTCCATGAGTTTGTAAAAAAAGCAAAAGATCCTAATGACCCGTTTAGACTAATGGGCTTTGGGCATAGAGTATATAAAAATTATGATCCAAGAGCAACAGTGATGAAAAAAACAGCTGATGATGTTCTTAAGGCTGTTGGAAAAGAAAATGAGCCTATGTTTAAATTAGCAAGAGAATTAGAAAAAATTGCTTTAGAGGATGAATATTTTATATCAAAAAAATTGTATCCTAATGTGGATTTCTATTCAGGAGTGATATTACAAGCCATGGGTTTCCCATCTAGTATATTTACTGTGCTTTTTGCTGTTGCAAGAACCGTTGGTTGGGTTGCACAATGGAATGAAATGATTGAAGATCCTGAACAAAGAATTGGTAGGCCAAGACAGTTATACACTGGTTCAGTTGAAAGAGATTTTCTTAATATAAATAATAGAAGTTAATCTTAGCGTTCAATTAATTCTATACTGTAACCATCTGGATCTTGAATAAATGCTATGACTGTAGTTCCATGCATCATAGGTCCTGGTTTTCTAGTAATTTTTATTCCATTATTTTCCAAACTATTACATAAACCATATATATCCTTAACTCCTAAAGCTATATGTCCCCAAGCATTACCTTTATCATAAGTTATATCTTGATCCCAATTATGTGTTAATTCTAAAACAGTGTTGTTTTCTTCTGAACCATAACCTAAAAATGCTAAAGAAAATTTACCCCCAGGAAAATCATTTTTTCTAATTAATTTCATATTAAAAAAATTAGTATAAAATTTTATAGACTTGTCTAAATCCATAACTCTGATCATTGTGTGTAAAAATTTAAAATTTGATTCTGTCATTATAGCCCCCAAATGTTTTTTAATAAAATATATGTGTTTAATTATTATTACTTATAAATAACTTATAATTGTCTTAGCTGATATACAACTTGGGTTTTCATCCCCATTTTTTAATTTATTAATTGCCTTATTTAATTTGACAATTTGTTGCTGTCTTAGTTCTGTATTGTCTAAATACTCTCTTATTATTCTATAAATATTATACTCATTTACATCCTTCTGAAATAATTCTGGAATAATATTTTCTTTTAATAAAATATTTAATATTGTGGCAGTTTTTACTTTAACTAAAGCTTTTACTATCATCCAGGTGATAATATTTAATTTATATACAACTAACATAGCTGTAGAAGCTTTTGCAACTTCCATTGTAACGGTACCAGAGGCACATAACACAAAATCTACATTGCAATAAATGTTATACTTTTCTTCCTGTTTATCTGTTATATAATAATCTAAATTTGTTTTATTAAAATATTGCTCAATTTGAGTTTTATATTGTTCTAATGTAACAACATAAAATTTTATTGATTTATAATCATTGTT
>JAQWRB010000101.1 GCA_029243935.1 Alphaproteobacteria bacterium | reverse complement strand
CTTGAGAATTATCTAATATAAATTCTATTTCATTATGTTTTAATAAAACATTAAAAGGTAAAACTACACAACCTGCTTTTAAAATACCAAAATATGCAAAAATAAATTGAGGAATATTAGGGCAGCATAATGCAACCCTATCTCCTCTTTTTATTCCTGAATTTATTAAGCCATTAGCAATCTTATTGGCCATAATATTTACTTCTTTATATGTAATCATCTTTCCTGAAAAATATAACGCTGGATCGTTCGGGTTAGTATTAGAACTATATTCCAAAGTAGCTGCAAGATTTAACATTTTTTCTCCAAAACTGTACTTAAAATTAGTTTAGTTATAATATGTAAGTAAGATATTAAGTCTAGTGTTAATATTTAATCTTGGGAGGGTTATTTGACAAAAATTATATTTATGACTGCTTTTTTATTATCAACCATAATAAGTAATTCAGCATCTGCTCAAAATGCAGAAGATATTATTAAATATCGTATAAATATTATGAAATCCTTGGGAAATCATATATCAGTTATAGCTGCAAACCTAAAAGGTAAGGTGTCTATAAATGAGGATATACTTCCACATTCCCAATCAATGCTATTAACATTATCTAGTATAAATATTAAAAAATTATTTCCAATAAACACTAAAGCAAGCGATTCTTCAAAAACTAAAGCTCTTGATTCTGTATGGATTGATAAGGACTTATTTCAAAAATCTATGTCTCAATCTACTGAGAGAACTAAAGATTTAGTAACAGCTGCTGAATCAGGAAATAACCAGAATATTGCTAAAAGCTTAGGTGCATTAGGAAAATCATGCGGAGCCTGCCACGATAAGTTTAGAAAAAAGAAAAATTAAATATTTATATATTATAAGTTTCATTTTTCTAATATATACTGAGAAATCGTTTAGCAATGAAAATGGAAAAATGTTATCTTATGCAGCAGGCTGTTATGGATGTCATACTTCTGATCCTAACAAACCTTTTAGTGGTGGCTATAAAATTCAAACAAAATACGGCACCTTTATCACCCCCAATATAACTCAAGATAAGACAAGTGGAATTGGTAATTGGTCTAAAACAGAATTTATTGAGGCTATGAAACATGGAATAAGCCCATCTCAGAAACCATATTATCCTGCTTTTCCTTATAGTTGGTATTCCAATATGCACGATAGTGATATTTTAGATATTTTTGATTATTTAAATAGCATCCCTTCAATAAAAAATGAAACCTCTCCTCATGATTTAAAATTTCCTTATAGGATAAGAGAAGCTTTATGGTTGTGGAGAATAGTAAATAAAAATTTAAAAAATAATAAGAAAGGAGGCTTAGAAGTTACCAATAAAAATCGAGGTGAGTACCTTATAAAAGCAGTCACACACTGTAGTGCATGTCATTCTCCTAGGACATGGTTTTCAATAATAAAGGACCATGAAAATTTAAACGGTAAAATAGAGACTAAAAAACTACTAAATGATGGATCTCCTAATATTTCTAAAGATAAAGTAAAAGGTATAGGTTCATGGTCTGAATCTGATATTGTATTTTTTTTACAGACAGGAATAAAGCCTAATGGTGATTTTGCTGGAAAAGAGATGTCTAAAATCATTGAAAATGGTACTAGTTATTTAATCAAAGAAGATCTAGAAAAAATTTCTAGATATCTACTTTCTAATAAAAACAATTAAGGTAATTTTTTATTTTTTTGAATTATAATAATCTATTAATATGCCAGTTCTATATGATATTTGATCCCACCTTTTAATATTTAAACCTATACTAATTGCATTAGATGTAGAAAAATTTTCATTTAAAACTTTATCCATTCCTTCTGCATAATTTATAATTAATGAGATAGCTAATTCTTTTAATCCAGGTTGATGGCCAATTATTCCTATATTATCTGTCTTATCATCTATAAATGCTAGATAATTTAGTAATACTTCATTTGTAGCACCATATAATTTAGAATCTTCAAATTTGAATAAAGTTTCTGGCAAAGTTCTCGATATAATATCAGCAGTATGAACGGTTCTAATAGATGAAGAAAAATGTAACTCTTGAATAATGGGAGTTTGTTTATTTAACCATGAGGCTAGATTAGATGCTCTTTGTTCTCCTTTATTAGTAAGTTTTCTATCATGGTCTTCTGTACCTTCTATAAATGGTTCTGCTTTTGCATGCCTAATCAAATAGAGATATTTCATATATTATATATCCTTAACTGCTAAAATAGCTCTATCTAAATCATTAATCAAATCATCTACATCTTCTACTCCTACAGACAATCTGATTAAACCATCTTCAATTCCCAATTCATTTCTTACATCTTCAGGCACGGCTGCATGAGTCATAATTGCTGGGTGTTCTATTAAACTCTCCACTCCACCTAAAGACTCAGCTAATTGAAATATTTGACATGTCTCTAAAAACCTTTTCGCAGCTTCTAAGCCTCCTGATAATACACAGGTTACTATCCCTCCATACCCATTCATTTGCCTTTGTGCAACCTCATACCCATCATGGTTTTTTAGGCCAGGATAATAAACGTGCTTAATAATATCCTGTTGAGCTAAATACTCTGCAATTTTCATGGCATTACTACAATTTCTTTCCATCCTTAAAGATAAGGTTTTTAAACCTCTAAGTGCTAGAAATGCATCAAAAGGTCCTTGAATAGCACCAATAGAGTTTTGTAAATACGCAATCTCTTTACTATGTTTCTTCAACGCACATACTACTATTCCTCCAACCATATCTGAATGTCCATTAAGAAATTTTGTGGCTGAATGGATAACTATATCAAAACCATGCTCTATGGGTCTTTGTATAGAAGGACTGCAAAAAGTATTATCTGCAACAGTAATAATATTATACTTTTTTGCTATCTTTGCAACATACTCAAGATCAACTATTTTTAACATAGGATTTGTTGGGGTTT
>JAQWRB010000072.1 GCA_029243935.1 Alphaproteobacteria bacterium | reverse complement strand
CCTTACCGTTCCTAATTTTTGGTTGAATAGGCATATTAATTCTTCAGATTTGTTAAAAGAATTAATTATTTACATTAATAATAAAATTGATGCTGATTATAAAATTATTATTGCATGTAGATCTATAGGAAGTAGAAAAGTGCTATCAGATCAATTAAATAAAGAAAACTTTTATAATATTGATTTTGGAAGTTCTTGGTCTAAAAATAATTTAATGAATAATCATATCGTGTCACTTTTTATTACTAATTTAGATCATGGTTTTCAAATAGAAAACACTATAGTTATTTCAGAAACAGACATTTTTGGAAAAATTTATTCTCGTAAAAATAAGAAAAAAAAGCTTGAAACTGCTATGGAAGAAGCAGGAGCATTTATTACAGGAGATTATTTAGTTCATATTGAATACGGTGTGGGTAAATATAATGGACTTAAAACAGTTGAAATAAATAATGTTAAACATGATTGTCTAGAGTTATCATATTTATCTAATGATAAGCTACTTGTGCCTGTACAAAATATAAATCTTTTAACTAAATTTAGTGGAAAAAATTCTGAAGCTACATTAGATAAATTAGGCAGTAAAACATGGACCAATAAAAAGAAAAAAGTTAAAGAGAAAATTAGAGATGTTGCTGAGACATTAGTAAGAATTGCTTCTGCTCGAAAGTTAGGAAAAGCAGAAAAATTATTTTGTAATATAGATGATTATCAAAACTTTGTTTCTAAATTTCAATTCTATGAAACTGAAGACCAACTAGAAACAATTAAGGAGGTTTTAAAAGATATTAACTCAGAACAACCTATGGATAGGTTAGTTTGTGGAGATGTTGGTTTTGGTAAAACTGAAGTTGCAATGAGAGCTGCTTTTATTGCCATAAAATCTAATTCACAAGTAGCTGTTATTGCACCAACTACCATTTTAGCCAGACAACACTATGACACTTTTAAAAAACGTTTTGCAGGTGAGAAGATTACAATTTCTCACCTATCTAGGCTCACAAGTGAAAAAGATAAAAGAAATGTTATAAATGGTTTAAAAGATGGTGAAATTAATATAATTATTGGAACACATTCTTTATTATCTGATAAAATAATATTTAAAAATTTATGTTTATTTGTAGTAGATGAAGAGCAAAGGTTTGGAGTCGCTCAGAAAGAACGTCTTAAAAATATTACGCATAATGCTCATATACTTACATTAACAGCTACACCAATTCCTAGAACATTACATATGGCTTTATCTGGAATTAGGGATTTATCTATTATTGCTTCCGCTCCAGATAATAGATTGCCAGTTAGATCTTTTGTGGTTCCTTTTAATGAATTTAATATTAAGGAAGGAATTCAAAGAGAAATCCATAGAGGAGGACAAGTATATTGTATTGTCCCAAGAATAAAAGATATTAAAGAGTTTCATAATAAAATTATAGATTTGGTTGATAATGCAACGATATCTATTGTTCATGGTAAGATGCTTGGCAAGGATATTGAAGATACTATGATGAAATTTTATGAAGGAGTTACTAATATTCTTATAGCTACATCCATTATTGAGAATGGTTTAGATATACCTAATGCAAATACAATATTTATATATAAAGCTGATATGTTTGGATTAGGACAATTATATCAATTAAAAGGAAGAGTAGGTAGATCAGACAAACGTGCTTACGCTTATTTTCTATTAAGCACTAATAAAAAAATGACAATAAATGCAGAGAAAAGATTACATGCAATTCAATCTTTAGAAGGTCTTGGCGCAGGTTTTAGCTTAGCTGCACATGATCTAGATATAAGAGGGGCAGGTAATTTATTAGGTGATGAACAGTCAGGACAAATTAAGGAAGTTGGAATAAGTTTGTACCAGCAATTACTTAATGAGGCAGTATCTGATATAAAAGGTGAAAAATATATTATTAATGATTTTATTCCACAAATTAACCTTCAAACTCCTGCGTTAATTCCAGAACATTATATATTAGACTTAAGTCTAAGACTTCAGATATATAGAAGGTTAGGCAATATTAATGATTATAATGAGTTTGAGTTATTTGTTATAGAGTTAATAGATAGGTTTGGTCCTATTCCTAAAGAATTAAATTATTTAATTAGAGTAATGAAAATAAAAAGAAATTGTATAAAAACCGGAATACAAAGAATTGATAGTGGTATTAATGGTGCTACAATTGAATTTATAAATGAAGGCTATATTAATCCAGAAAAATTTATAATTTGGTTACATAGTTATAAAAAAAACCTTAAAGTAAGGTCGGATAAAAAAATAGGACTGTTTTATAAATGGTCTTCAATAGATGAAAGATTAGATATAATCGAAGATTTGACATCAGATATAGCAAAGCTTTTAATTAATTAATTTTATTTTCTAATAAACATGTTTCAAATATTTTTTCAAAGACTTCACTTTCTTGTGCTCCTGAGACAGCATAATTATCATTAACAATGAAAAAGGGTACACCACTCACACCTTTATTTCTACTTCTTTCGTCTGATAATTTAACATTTTCGATTATATCTTTTCTTTGATTAAGTGTTTCTTTTGTAAAATTATTTATATTATTTTTTTCTGCAATTTCCATTAGCACTTCAATATCACCTATATTTTTTCCATCTAGAAAAAAAGCAGTAAATAATTTTTCAGTAATTTTATTCTGTAAATTTTGTTCTTTGCTATACTCAATTAGCATATGAGCATAAAAAGAATTTGGCATAATAGTAATTTGCTTAAAATTAAATTCAATTCCTGTGGATAATCCAGCTAATTCAATTTGTTTATATATATCTTCTGCTCTATTTTCTCCTCCAAATTTTGTATTTAAATAAAGTTTTCTATCCATACCATTTGTAGGCATCGTAGGGTTTAATTGAAATGCATGCCAATTAATATTAAATTTATAATTTTTATACGTATTTAGAGCTTTATCTAATCTTTTTTTTCCAATAAAGCACCAAGGGCATACTGCATCAGATATAATATCAATTTTTATCATTTTAAACCTTAATTATAAATTAATTTAATGTAATAATTGTATCATGTTTAATATTTAAAATAAATAGAGGATGAGACATGACAAATGCTTCAAATGATATTTTAAAAAAATTTAATCTTACAAATAAGACTGTATTAGTTACAGGGGCATCAAGAGGATTAGGAAGAAGATTTAGTTATGTTTTAAGTAGTATGGGAGCAAGAGTTGTATTAACGGCTAGAAATAAAATTAAGTTACAAGAAACAGAGGATTATATTAAAAAATCTGGTGGAGAATGTTTAACCGTTAGTATGGATGTTAATGATGAAAAATCAGTTAATGAAGTATTTGCAAAAGTAGATAATTTATATGGTGAAGTATCTATTTTAATTAATAATGCAGGAATTGCAATTTCAAAATCTTCCCTTAAATCCACAATGGATGATTGGGACAGTGTTATGAATACAAATTTAAGAGGTGTATTCTTATGTTCTAAAATTTTTGCAAAATATTTAGTTAATAAAAAATCTTCTGGAAAAATTGTCAATATTTCTTCAATTGCTGCAGAAAAAGTTTTAGGCAATTATTTATCCTCTTACTGCGCTTCTAAGGCTGCTGTTAGTCACCTTACTAGAACTTTGGCTTATGAGTATGCAAAATATAACATTCAAGTTAATGCTATAGCTCCAGGTTATATATTAACTGATTTAAATAAAAACTATTTTGATACAATCGAGGGTAAAGAAATGATAGATTTAATTCCACAAAAACGTATTGGTAATGTAGAAGAACTAGATGGCGCATTACTTTTATTATGTTCAGCAGCTGGATCTTTTATGACAGGAAGCATCATTAGAGTAGATGGAGGTCATGTGATTAGTTAATTATTATCTGTAAAAAGTATTTTAACTATTAAACCTGGAGTATTATTAGATAAAGAAATATTAGCATCATGTAGTTTAACAATAGCTTTAACCATACTTAATCCTAATCCGTTCCCATTAGTTTGCCTATGCTTTTCTAGCCTAACAAATCTATCAAATACTTTGCTATGATCATTTTCATCTATACCACCCCCATTATCAATAAATTCTAATTTAATATCAGTGTCTGTTTTTATTAAATTAATTTCTATTATTGTCTTTTCATTTAAAGCATATTTAATTGAATTATCTAAGATATTTGTAAAAGCTTGTGTTAATAATATCTTATTTCCCAATAAATTTAGGTTTTTATTAATATTAGATTTAAGTTTTATATTATTATCCTCAAAGACAGGTGAGTATATTTCAATAAGCGAATTAATAGAATTTGATAAATTAAAAATTTTAAAGTCTTGTTTTTTTTCGCTTTCAAAACTAGCAATATCTAATAAAGCATTAAAAATTTTAATAAGATTATCAGCTTCAATGATTGAATCTTCTATAAATTTAATACTGTTTTTGTTTGTAACTTTAATAGAAGCTAATTCAAGATTAGTTTTTAATTTTGTAAGCGGTTTTTTCAAGTCGTGAGCAATATTTCCAGAAATATTTTTGGAGCTATCAACTAATTCATCAATTCTTTGTAACATTCTATTAACATTAGTAGAAATTTGTTTGTATTCATTATTAATTTTTTTATTATTTATTCTTCCATTCAAATCATTATCAGTAATATTTTGTATAGCAGTATTTAGAATATTTACTTTTGTTAGGGTGTATCTTCCTAATAGAGCACTACCAATTATAGCAGCAACCATTATAAATATGATCGTAAATATAATAAGATTTATTAATGCATTTGAAATTAATATTTCTGGCTGAATATCTCTTCCTACTAATAGTTTGGTTCCGTTTGGAAAAATTACTATTTTTGCTCTGCTTGTATGAGTTATAATTTCAGAACCTAGCATGCGACTTATTACAAAACTAATATATCCTTCATTATCTTTTTCTACTTGTGGCCATGAGTTTAGATTACCAGCTAACTTGTTATATAGTTGATCTGTTGCTAAGTAAATTGCTGTATTTTGATTTTTTGACCTTTGATTAATTGTTACAATTAATTTTTGAGTTCCATAGTTTAAATACGTATTTATCAAATATTCATATTCAATATTAATAACTTTATTATTTTCTTTCTCCATTACCTTTAAAGTAAATTCATATACAGAAATAGCTAAAACTATAAGAATAAAGATAAAAAATGTTGAGAATATTAAAACTGTTTTTGCAGTTAATGCCTTAAAATAATTAAAAAACATTATTAGTTATTTCTTATTATATTGGATGCTATATCCAGCACCTCTAATTGTTTTTAATAATTGGACGTCATGGCCTTTATCAATTTTTTTTCTTAATCTACTAATATGGACATCAATAATATTTGTTTGAGGGTCAAAGTGTAAATCCCATACTTTCTCTAATAACATTGTTCTGGTAATTAATTCATTTGAATGTTCCATTAGAACTTCTAATAATCTATATTCTTGAGGTTGAAGAATTATATTAATTGAGCTTCTGGTAACTTTTCTATTAAGTTTATTTAATGTAAGATCATGGAGACTTAATATATCTACATGACTTTTAGGATTTTGCCGTCTATTTAAGGCTTCTATTCTCGCAAGTAATTCAGAAAAAGAAAAGGGTTTTGCTAAATAATCATCACCACCAGCTTTTAAACCTTTAACTCTATCATCTACTTCTCCTAATGCAGATAAAAAAAGTACTGG
>JAQWRB010000062.1 GCA_029243935.1 Alphaproteobacteria bacterium | reverse complement strand
TCCAACCTGCATATATACCATCTGAAGGAATTATAGTATTTAAATAATTAATATTAGCTGTTGGAAAACCTAATTTATTCCCTAACTGCTCTCCTTTTACAACGCGACCCTCAACTTCATAAAAATATCCTAAAACTTCTTTGGCTTCCATCATTTTCCCACTAAGTATCATATCTCTAACTAAACTAGAAGAGTATCTACCATTTATTCCTGAAACTTCACGAATTATATGAACTTTAAAATATTTTTGAAACTCCTTAGACATTAAATATTCAACATTACCTTGCCTTTTATAACCAAAATGAAAATCATCTCCTATGATAATGTCACTTGCATTAAGTCCATCAACTAACACTTTTTTTATAAAATCTAATGGTGTAAATTTAGAAAAATTTATATTAAAGCGTTGTGCAAGCAATATATCTATTCCAATTTTTTCCATTTTACTTACTTTATTTCTAAATGATAAAATGTTTTTAGGCTCTTTTCCTGGCCTTAATACCTTTAATGGGTGAGGATAAAATGTTAGTATTATTAATTTGCTTCCATTTTCCTTTTTTAGAAATTTTGCGTGATTTAAAACAGCATGATGTCCATGATGCAAACCATCAAAATTGCCTATCGCTACAATTGATTTATTAATATTTTTATTTATATCTTTAAAATCTCTAAATAATGAAATCATATTTAAGCTCTTGTATTATTCATTTTAATACAATCCATCCGATACCTTTAGAATTTTTTAAAGACTTGACGTTACCTAACTCTTCAATATGTAATAAATGAGCTAAAACTGATCTTCCTGCGGCTTTAATTAATCTTTTATCTAGTTGAGGGTACATTTTACTTACTAAGTCAGGAATGTAAGAGGCATGATCAGTAGATAAATATTTTATTATCTGCTTTTCTCTCATTTTTCTATGACCTATTAAAGCTTTTACAAAACGTCTAGGATTTTTAATCATCTTTCCATGAGCTGGAATATAAAATTTATCATCTCTTAATAACATTTTTTCTAAACTATTAAAATAATCTTTCATATTACCATCGGGTGGAGACACTAAAGTAGTAGACCAACCCATTATATGATCACCTGTTAAAACGGCCCCGGTACCTTTGACATCATAGCATATATGATTAGAAGTATGTCCTGGTGTGTGAATACATTCTAATTCCCAGTTATTACCTTTAATAATTTCTTTATCTTTTAATGTATAATCTGGAATAAAGTTTAAATCCGCACCCTCTTCTCCACCTGACTCTCCATGTGCACCATATCCCATAATTGTGGCCCCAGTTAATTTAGATAAAGGTCTGGCAGCAGGAGAATGATCGGCATGAGTGTGTGTTACTAAAATATGTGTTATTTTTTCACCATTAGTTTCTCTTAATATAGCTTCTATATGAGCTTCTATGTTAGGACCAGGATCTACAATTGCTATTTCATTTTTTCCAATAATATAAGTTCCTGTTCCATGCAAAGTATAAGGGCTAGGGTTTGGGGCCACAATTCTTCTAATACCAGGGAGGACTTCCCTAGCTTCAGCATATTTAAATTCTAATTCATGAGTTAATAACTCTTGAATAGGAGACAGCTTATTAACATTAGCTTTCAAAAAATTTACTCCTAATATTTCTGATAAATAATTGTACCTTTGTGTTATAAATATATATAAAATATATAAAATTATAACCTTCTTTAATTGAAAAAACACAAAATAATGCAGCAAAAAAAATATATAGCAAAAAGTATGGAGAAAAAGGAATTAAAATTTACTCCAAAAAGAGATAAAAACACCAAAATCGCAATACCTAGAAATGCCGCGAGCTTAATCTTACTTAAAAACTCTTTTAATGATGTCAAAGTATTACTTGGAAAAAGATCAAATAAAACACGTTTTATGCCAGGTGCTTGGGTATTTCCGGGTGGTGTTTTAGACAAATCTGATTTCACTTTATCAATCAATACTTCCTTAAATACAAAAATAATACAAAAACTTGCCGTATCTAATAATGCAAGAACGGCCAAGGCTCTAGCCATTGCCTCAATAAGAGAAACTGTAGAGGAAACGGGTTTAATTCTAGGTAAAAAATCTAAAAATTTTACATCTACTAATTTTAAAGATCATAATAACGGAATTACTATAATGTCAAAATTAGGTTTAGAGCCAGATCTAACTAATCTTTTTTATCTAGGTCGGGCAATAACTCCAACTTTTAGTCCTATACGTTTTCATGCAAGATTCTTTATGGCAGATGCTAAACATCTTACGGGAAAAATAAAAACCACTAATGAATTAGTTGAGATTGAATGGGTTTCATTAAAAAAAGCAACCAAACTTCCAATGGCAGATGTAACTGAGTTTATGATAAATGAACTTTTAACTTATGATGGTAATATATCAAAAATTAAAAAAATGTTAAATAACAGGCCAATGTTTACTTGGAAAATGGGTAAACAATGGATTACAAGAAAATAAATTGTGCATAGAGAATAGAATGGAAATATTTACTGAAGATCTATATAAAAAATATAACCAAAACATATCTATAGAAAAAATCATTATTGAAAAAAATAGTATATTTCAAAAAATATTAATATTTGATTCAAAATATTTTGGCAGAGTGATGGCTTTAGACAAAGTCATACAAATTACTGAACGCGATCATTATGGTTACTCAGAAATGCTCACTCATGTCCCTATATTAACTCATGGAAAGATTAAAAAAGTATTAATCATAGGAGGAGGAGATGGTGCTATTGCTGCAGAAGTTCTTAAATATCCAGAAATAGAAGAAATTTCTATATGTGAAATAGATAAAGAAGTAATAAATCTGAGTAGACTCTATTTAAAAACTATAAATAAAGGGTCATTAATTCATTCTAAAGTTAATGTGATAATAAAAGATGCCTCTGTGCTGATCACACAGAAAGACCTTACAAATTACTTTGACTTAGTAATAGCTGATAGGCCAGACCCAACAGGACCTGGCAAAAATTTATTTCAAATTAAATTTTATCAAGATATTAAAAATGTACTTTCAGAAACAGGTATTGCCGTATTTCAAAATGGGGTTCCCTTCTTTCAAGAAAAAGAGCTCCGAGAAACAAATAAATATTTAAAAAAAACTTTTATGCTTTCAGGCACTTACCTTACAGTTGTGCCTACATATATTGGTGGTTATATGGCTTTAACATGGGCCTCAAAAAAAACAGATATGTCTAAGAATATAAATACAAACAAAAAATTAGATATTGGAGAAAAATTAAATACTAAATATTATACAAATGAAATACATAGATCCTCATTTATACTTCCTAACTGGATAAAAAAAATATTATTACCTAAGTAATATTAATAAAATACTCTTTTAATCTTTGTAAGCCATTAAAGTCTGAACCATAAACAGATGTATAAGCCCCAGTAGAATATATTCTTAACTTATCTCCAGATTTTATACTTAAAGGCAACTCATAGTTATATTTTTCGAACAATATATCAGCACCATCACATGAAGGCCCTGCAATTATTACTGGTCCAGTCTTTAAGTTTTTTTTATTTAATGGCAGTATTTTATATTTAATTGCCTCACCTTCTGTTTCGGCTAAACCACTAAACCTTCCCATATCTAAATAAATCCACCTTTTATTATCTTCATAATCTTTTTTGGACACTAGTATAACCTCTGACTCTATAACACCAGATTCTGCAACCAAAAACCTTCCTGGCTCTATCATAATTTTTGGTATATCATGATTAAAAATATTTTTAATATTATGATTTAATTCTTTTGAAAATTTCTCTAAATTAAAATTGAAATCTTGATAATTAACAGGAATTCCTCCTCCAATATTAATAAAGTCTAGTACAATATTATTTTCTTTTAAAAATGCATAAACCTCATGACACATTTTTAATGCAGAGAACCATCTTTTAGTATTAGTTTGTTGTGATCCTACATGAAATGAAATGCCTGTTGGAATAAGACCTTTCTTTCGTGCTTCTAACATTAAACCTTTAGTCATATTTATAGAGCAACCAAACTTTTTAGATAAAGGCCAATTAGCTCCTTCATTTGGTACTTGTAAACGACAAAAAACTTTAGCATTTTTGGCCTGCTTTTGAATTTTATTAAGCTCTTCTAATGAATCAAAAGCAAATAATCTTAAACCTTTACTATATGCCCATGATATATCTTTTTCTTTCTTTATAGTACTACCATAAGATAACTTAGAAGGGTTAATAGACTGTGAAAGGCATAATTCAATCTCTTTTTTACTAGAAACATCAAAATTAGAATCAATATTTTTCAAACAATTAATTATTTCAATAGCTGGATTTGCCTTTACTGCGTAATATATAAGACTACTAGGAAAATTTTTCTGAAGCTCAATGTAAGAATTTTTAACCATTGCTAAATCCATCACCAAACAGGGAGTTTCTATATTAGACTGCTCTAAAAATTTATTTATACTACTGATTGTCATTTTTTCTGACTAACTAGCCCTCTTTTAATCTTTTTTACATTAATTTCGTTAGGCTTAAAATTAGTTCTAAGAAACTCTAAGGAAGCATCAGGATTTGTATTACCGCACATAAAGATATCAAAAGCCGCATAGCTTCTTTCAGGCCAAGTATGTATACTAATATGAGACTCTGCTAATACAACTACTCCTGATATTCCTTGTCCTTCTCCAAAATGATGAGTATGAGCGTGTAATATTGTAGCTCCAGCTATCTCTGCAGCTCCAATCATAAATTCTTTAATTTTTTTATCATCTTCTAAATAATCACATCCCCACATATCAATTAAATAATGATTGCCTGCATATAAATGACCATTCTCTTCTATAAAATGGTCTGGATGCACATCTAATTTATTAGTGTTTTTATAATTTAAGTCCATAAAAATATTATTACCTTAATACCTAGTATTACCCAAAAGCTTATGGAAAATACACATTTAATTTATAATGTCAAAATATAAAATAGTATTTTTATGGTACCACTGGTCGGACTCGAACCGACACTGAGTTGCCTCAAATGGATTTTGAATCCATCGCGTCTACCAGTTCCGCCACAGTGGCTTATGTGATGAAACATATCATTAGTATATAATGAAAAATTGGGCAATAAAAATCTATTCAAATTCATATTTATTTATTAATAATGGCAAATCTCTAATCCAAGTTTCTTTTGCTAATTTATACTTAAGTAATGGCTCTGGTATACCTTTATTAAATATTTCAGCAGGACTCATTCCATTTTTTGCTGCTTTTTTAGCAATTTTATCTATATAATTAATCCAATACTTCGTTAATAAGAGCTCTTCTTTTTCCTTTATTAATTTCCCATGTCCTGGCACCAAGTAATCCCAATTGCTATCCATTATAGTAGAAATATATTTATTCCAATTATTAATATTTGCGTGCGGAATAGTTGGAGCTCTTTCATTAAAAACTAAATCACCCACAAATATAGTTTTGCTAAGTAAATCTTTAACTATTAAGTCACCTTCCGAATGTCCCTGATCATATAACTCTATAATTATTTCTCTTCCGCCTAAATTAACATTTATTGGGAACTTTATATTTTCATTCTCAAAAGCAACTATTTTAGTATCAATAAACCAATCCTCACCAATTAGATTTTTTAACTGCTTTAACAACCTATTTCCATATTTTACATATCTGTTTATTTCAGATTGAGCCATAATAATTTTAGTGCCATTCTCTATAAACCTTGAAAGGCCAAATGAATGATCAGGATGATGATGAGTCACTACTAAATATCTTATTGGAAGAGAAGAATAAGATTTAATAATTTCTATAACTTTTGAGCCATATAAATAGCTTGGTCCAGCATCTATAACTAATATGCTTTTTGTACCAATTATAAAAGCAGTATTACTTATAGCTCCACCATTTTTAGGGTTTACATCATTATTGTCACCCATAAATACATAAATATTTTTAGAGACTTCTATTGGATGTATATTAAAATTATTTTTTGATAGTGCTTGAAAAGAATTTAAAAAAATAAAAATAAAAATAATATTTTTAAAGTATTGCATTACATAGAAATATCTTTTTTATATGAAAAAAATTCTAAGCCATGAGAATCCATTACATGGACACGTACACTTTGCCCTTTCTCAGAAAGGTCTAATAATAGAACAGGATCAGAAGATAAAGCTGCAAATGTAGTAATATCTGCTATTGGCCCATCAATATCATCCACATGTATATTTTTTATAAAATACTCTGGTATAATTTCACCATCTGTATCCACAACAAAGCCAGTTTCCATAGGATGTGTAATTTTTAATTTTATTCTTTGAGCACCAGCTTCTCTTTCATATTCTTTCACTGCTATTTTACCTACTATTCCAGGCTCACAAACTTCAATTGCTGGGTCACATGCCGGGGTTGAACAACCACCAGCACTAGCTACAAAAACCATTTTAGAACCTATATTCCAATTTCCATCCTTATCGAGAATAGCCACCCTAATCGGAGAATCATCCTCTAATCTTACGTTCATTCCTATTGCCTCTATAGATCTATATGGTTTTAATGAAATTACTTGTTGAATGGGATTATTTTCTATTAATAAGATAAGCTTATTAAAATTATGCAACCTTTTCGGAATCGCCACTATTAAAGGAACTTTATGTGCTTCCTCAATATAGTCTTGCATTATAATTTTTACATCCGCTACAAAAAATACTTTCGCATTTTTACCTAATAATTCATTTTGTAAATCATTCCACATTTCAGAGTTCTGAGAATCAAGAGCATCTCTTGATTGCACAATACTTTCAGAATTTGGCTTGTTTCTTCTTTCCGTAGGACTTGAAGAAAGTTCTTCTGACAAACCTGCTCCAGCTTTAAAATCAGAGAAAGGTCCAGAATAAGCAAATTTAGAATATAAAATAAGCATTATAAATAAAAATACTTTAAACAAATGATTCTCCTCAAAAAATTCTTTTATGTTATAGCTACTTATGTATATAATTTCAAATATTACCCTCTCAATATTAACAGAAGAATTAAAATAATGATATTAAAACACCTATATAATAAAGTTTTATTAATTTCTGCTAAGCCTAAAGCAGAAAAATTTCTAGGTACTATTGCTTTTATAGAAAGCTCTTTTTTTCCCATCCCTCCAGATTTGCTACTAATCCCTATGGCCCTATCAAGACCATTAAAATGGATTAAATTGGCTACCATAGCCACCTTATTTTCAGTCTTAGGAGGAATATTTGGCTATTTTATAGGTATTTTTTTATGGGATACAATTGGTCAAACCATAATTGAATTATATCACCTAGAAAGCCAATTTGATTTATTTAAAAAAAATTATAATGAAAAAGGAGCTCTAATAGTTTTTATAGCTGGATTTACCCCTATACCTTATAAACTAATTACTATTTCATCCGGTGGAATGCATTTAAATCTCATTACGTTTATAATAGCCTCCTTAATATCTAGAGGTGCACGTTTTTTTATATTAACTGGAATAATTAGAATATTTGGAAGTACTGCTAAAAAATATATTGATAAGTACTTTAGTATTATTACTATAATATTAGGACTTATTATAATAATCGTATGTAGCTGGTTATATTTTTAATGATGAATATAAATAATAAAAAATATATTACTCAACCGAACATTATAGCATTAGCTTTTTCTACATTAGCTCTTTTAATTGCCTTTTTCTTGCAATTTATCTTAGGCCATGATCCTTGCCACTTATGTATGCTCCAAAGATATGGTTTTGCAATGATAATTATACTAAGTTTAGTTGGTCTTTTTTATAATAAAAATATTATTTCTATTTTGATAGGTTGCTGCTTATTATATACTATTTCAATAAGTTTCTGGCATATAGGAGTGGAGTTACAATGGTGGGCAGCTTCCTTAGAATGCTCTGGTATGGCCGAAAATATAGGTAGCTTGAAGGATGAATTAAAAAATGTATTGAATATTGCACCTGTCGCCGCCTGTGATCAGATATCTCCTATATATTTTGGTATAACAATAGTCCAATGGAGTTTTATATATGGACTAGTTTTTTTAATAATTTTAACTATATTAACTATTAAAAAAATTAAAAATAATAGGTAATATGACAAAAATTTTATTAACTAAAAAATTAAAAAATAATCTTATATCAGATATGATAAGAGTGAATCAGGCTGGTGAATTTGGAGCACAAAGAATATATCAAGGGCAGTTAGCGGTCTTAAAAAATGATAAAACTATTCAGAAAATGGCACAACAAGAAGAAAAGCATTTAGAAGCATTTAATAAAATAATAATAGATAGAGGGATAAGACCAACAGCCCTTTCTCCTTTTTGGAGTTTAGGAGGTTATTTATTAGGAGTAACTACTGCCTTAATAGATCGAAAAGCAGCTATGGCTTGTACAGTTGCAGTAGAAGAAGTAATTGATGAACATTATAAATCTCAACAAGAAAAACTTAAAAACAATATTAAAGAAAAACACCTTTTAAACTTAATTTCAAAATTTAGAGATGAGGAAATTGAGCATAAAAATACTGCATTAGAAAATAGTGCTGAAGATATTAAAGGCTATAAAGTAATGACTACTGGTATTAAAAATATTACAAAACTAGCTATATTTCTTTCAAAAAAAATATAAATTAAACTGTAAATGATTCTCCACAGCCACATCTAGCTGATTCATTAGGGTTATTAAAAGTGAAACTAGATTGAAGTTTATCTTGATTCCAATCGACCTCAGAGCCAAGTAAAAATAAAGTTGCCGATGCATCTATATATATAGTAATATTCTCTTTTATTATCTTTTCATCAGTTGCTTTCTCTTCTGAAGCATAACTAACAGCATAAGTCATGCCAGAACAACCTCCTGTTTTTACACCAAATCTTACTCCTAAAGTATTTTCTGGGGCTTTTTCGAGAATTGATTTAATCCTGACTAGCGCTCTATCTGTAATAGTTATTATTTCTGGACGCGTTTTAGATACTTTATTCATATTTATTCCTTTAAAAAAACCCTAATTCTAGTCTAGCTGCTTCACTCATATTATCTTGGGTCCAAGTTGGTTCCCACACAATTTCTACTCTTACATCTGCTACATCTTTACATTTTGAAACAGCTTCCGCAACTCTATCTGGAATAGTTTCAGCCTCTGGACAATTAGGCGTTGTCAAAGTCATTGTAATCAATACATTAAATTTTTCATCTATGTCAATATTATATACTAAACCTAATTCCCAAATACTAACTGGAATTTCAGGGTCATACACCGTACCTAATGCAGTTATTATCTCATCTTTAAGAACATTTTCTGAATTTTCACCTTTTATATCCACCTGATACCACCTTTATTTTAATAAGTTAAACACTAAAACTATATTTTATATATTTGCTATATACTAATTACCTTAAATTCTTTCAAAAACTTTACCTACTTTTAAAATACCTTCAGCTAAAGACTCAAAATCACTCTTATCATTATAACACCCAATTGATGCTCTTACAGTAGAGGATACATTATAACGCTCCATTGTAGGTTGAGCACAATGATGACCTGTTCTAACGGCAATATTATAAGAGTTTAAGAGTGTTCCCATATCATGAGAATGGATATCCTTATATAGAAACGAGATAACACCAGCCCTGTTATCTGGTTCACCAATTATTCTAATTCCTTTTATACTTTCTAGAATGTCTAAACCTTCCTTAACTACTTTTTGCGAATGCTGATAAATATTTTTCATACCTATCTTCTTCATCCAGTTCAATGACTCACCTAAACCAATTGCACCTACAATATTAGGAGTTCCTGCTTCAAATTTACTAGGAATATCTGCATAAGTAGTCTCTTCAAAAGTCACTTTATCAATCATATCTCCCCCACCTTGATAGGGTGGAGCCTCAGATAAAATTTCTTTCCTACCATACAAGACCCCAATTCCTGTTGGACCATAAGTTTTGTGGCCAGAAAAAACATAAAAATCACAACCCAAATCCTGCACATCTATTTCAAATTGTGGTACGGCCTGACAACCATCTATTAGTGTATAAATACCTCGTGATTTAGCTTCCTCACAAATTTTCTTAACAGGCAAAACAGTTCCTAAAGCGTTAGACACATGGGTAATACATATAAATTTTGTTTTAGAGCTAACTTCTTTTAAAACAGAATCAACACTAACGTTGCCATTTTCATCAGATTCAGCAACTTTTATTTTTGCACCATGTTTTTTAGCAGCCATTTGCCATGGCACTATATTTGAATGATGCTCTAATCTAGAAAGAATTATTTCATCACCCTTTATTAGCTTTAAGTCAGAGACAGATGAAGCAACTAAATTAATTGCTTCCGTTGCGCCTCTTACAAAAATAATTTCTTTAGAAGACTCTGCATTAATAAATTCTTTAACAATTTCTCTAGCATCTTCATGTTTATCCGTAGCAATTTGACTTAGCGTATAAAGCCCCCTGTGAATATTAGCGTAATGCTTAGAATAAGCATCATTTATAGAACTTATTACGGAATTTGGCTTCTGCGCGCTTGCAGCACTATCTAAATAAACTAATTTTTTATTATTCAAAATAGTAAA
>JAQWRB010000054.1 GCA_029243935.1 Alphaproteobacteria bacterium | reverse complement strand
GGATCAAATAAAGGATTAACTAGCTTTGATGGAATATTATTTAAAACTTATTCAAAAATCAACGGGTTGATTTCTGATTACGTATTCAGCATTGAATTTGCCATCAATAATTTTATATGGGTTGGAGGACACCACGGTATTACAAAGCTACAAATTAATAATGCGACAGGTAGATTGTCCCGTCGAGAGAAAAAACAACAATAAGTAAAAATATTACTAGCTAATCATCATCGTCATCTTCATCATCAGACATCGCTTCATCTACATCTTTTTGCTCGGCAGCATCCATCAATTCTTTAATTTGCTCATAACCACTAGCTAAACGTTGAATATTTATTAATAAATTAATAAGTTCCGCGTCTTTACACTCCCTTACTCCAGCAACGAGAGGACCACGTTCATCACTTTCATACTTCTCGTCCCATTTTTCAAAATTTGAGAGAATCTTGTTCTTGCAATGAATTAAATCATAAAAAAAACTTTGAATTTCAATACTAGCCATAACTATCCTTAAAAGTTTAACTTCGTAATTAATGAATTAATATAAAGTATCACATAAATAACATTGTTTTGCGTCGTATAAAAATCAGTGTTTACGAAAAATATACTCTTACATAAGTAAATATTTTTATAATCACTATCATATTATCTCTACAATTATATTTTTTCTATGGCTATAATTACTATATTTAAAATAAGAATGCTATACGTATGGAAGATTTTGTATATAGATGGATATCTTTAATAGGATTTTTTGTTATTTCATTTATCGCATGGATAACAGGAACTAAAACTAAGATAAACTTAAAAACTATTTTAAGAAGCATCCTTTTGGCTTGGACTATTGGAGGTTTAACATTTTGGCTCCCATGGACTAGAAATGCACTTCAATGGATAAATAATATACTTATTTCAATACTTCAAGCATCACAAAAGGGGACTATTTTTCTTTTTGGACCTCTAGCAATTAGCCCAGATCAAACATTAGAAAATGGAACTCAATCCATAGGTTTTATTCTAGCAATGCAGGTTTTACCATCAGTAATATTTTTTTCTGCCATAATTAGTTTATTGTATTATTTTAATATTATACAAACCTGTATAAACCAGTTTTCTAAATTTTTCCACAAGTTCATGGGTCTTTCTGGAGCCGAATCCTTTTCTGCCTCCACAAGTATATTTTTTGGAATTGAATCCTCCCTAGTTATTAGCAAATATCTCAACCAGATGACCCGCTCAGAGTTAATGACTTTGATCACATGCATGATGGCAACTGTAGCTAGCACAGTAATGGCAATTTATGTAATCGCACTAAAGGATGTATTTCCTCAAATTGCCGGGCATTTAATTTCTGCCTCTTTAATATCAATACCCTGTGCTATATTAATTAGCAAACTTTCTATTCCAGAAACAATTACTATAAAAAGAGAACCTATTAACATATTTATAGAGGAAAGTTCGTTAAATGATTTATCAAACAAAAAAAAAAAAAAACCATCTAATATTATGATAGCATTGATGGATGGAGGAGCAATAGGAGTTAAACTTGCTATTTC
>JAQWRB010000046.1 GCA_029243935.1 Alphaproteobacteria bacterium | reverse complement strand
TTTTTAAAGAATCAAAATCCATATTAACAGTATTGCATACACTAGCAGGTATTAATGGAGTTGAAGAACCGCCTGGTATAACAGCTAACAAATTATCCCATCCTCCAATTACACCTCCTGCATGTTTTTCCAGAAGCTCTTTTAGAGAAATTCCCATCTCTTCTTCTACAACGCAAGGATGATTTACATGACCAGAAATACAAAAAAGTTTAGTACCTGTATTATTTTTATTACCTAAAGAAGAGAACCAACTTGACCCTCTTCTCAAAATTGTTGGAACGACAGCTACAGTTTCTACATTAGAAACTGTAGTAGGACAACCATAAAGCCCTGCATTTGCAGGAAAAGGAGGTTTTAATCTAGGCTGCCCCTTCTTGCCTTCTAGACTTTCTAATAATGCAGTTTCTTCTCCACAGATGTATGCTCCAGCACCTCTATGAAGAGTAATATCAAATGAAAAACCTGTATTACATGCATTTTTTCCTAAATAACCTTTTTTATATGCTTCGGTTATGGCATCATTCAAAACTCTAGCTTCCTCTACGAATTCACCTCTTATATAAATGAAACCATGATTAGCTTGCATTGCAAAACCTGCTATAAGAGTTCCTTCTATTAACTTATGTGGCTCATTTCTCATTATTTCTCTATCTTTACAAGTTCCTGGCTCACTCTCATCTGCATTTATTACTATATAATGAGGCTTTACTTTAACCTTAGGCATAAATGACCACTTTAAACCTGTTGGGAAACCAGCACCTCCTCTTCCCCTCAATTCCGATGCTTTTACTTCATTGATGATCCATTCACTTCCTTTATCTAATAAAGATTTAGTATTATCCCAATCTCCTCTTTTTTCACTTTTAGCAATACTGTTACCATCAAACCCATAAAGGTCACTAAATATAATATTTTCAGATGAAATCATTATGCTACCACCTTAATTCTTTTAGGTTCTGAGCCTTTTCTCTTAGATTGAGGCCCAATTTTTGGCTGTTTACCATTTGTTAAATCTTTTATAATTTTTGTAATTGCTTTTTTATCGAGGTCTTCATAAAAATCATCATTAATCTGAACCATTGGTGCATTTGAGCAGGCTCCAAGACATTCTACTTCTAATAAAGTAAATTTATTATCTTTTGTAGTTTCACCAAAATCTATTCCTAATTTTTTTTTACAAACAGAAACTATATCATCGCTTCCTCTTAACCAACAAGGAGTAGTAGTACAAACTTGCAATAAATTTTTACCTACGGGGTATAAGTTATACATTGTATAAAAGGTGGCAACTTCCATAACTTTTATCATTGGTAAATTTAATATTTTAGCAACCTCAGACATTGCTGCCTTGGGTAACCAATTATTGTGTTGTCTTTGCGCTAAATCTAATAAAGGTAGTAAAGCACTAGCTTTTCTATTCTCAGGATATTTAAGTAAAACAACATTAATTGCTTTAATATTAGTTTTTGTAAAAGCAAATTTTTCTGGTTGCAAATTATCTGGAGCAGGCCTTCTAGAACTCATCTATCTATTTCTCCAAAAACTACATCTAATGTAGCTATGCACGCAACTAGATCTGCTAACATATGACCTTTAGCCATAAAATCTAGCCCTTGTAAATGAGAAAATCCTGGGGCTCTAATTTTGCACCTGTAAGGTTTACTTGACCCGTCTGAAACTAAATATACTCCAAACTCTCCTTTAGGAGCCTCTACAGCAGTATATACTTCTCCAGCAGGGACCCTTACTCCTTCTGTAAATAATTTAAAATGATTTATAAGAGCTTCCATAGAATGTTTCATTTCTCCTCTTTTAGGAGGAGAAAATCTAGAATCATCAATAATTACATCACCTTTAGGAATATTGTCTAAAACTTGACGGATAATTTTTACACTTTGTTTCATTTCTTCAACTCTTAACAAATAACGATCGTAACAATCTCCATTTTTACCTACAGGGATATCAAAATCTATTTCATCATATATGGCGTAAGGTTGGGACTTTCTTAAATCCCATCCAACACCTGAACCTCTAAGCATTGGTCCTGTAAAGCCCCAATTTAATGCCTCTTCTGGGGAAACAACACCTACATCAACAGTCCTTTGCTTAAATATTCTATTATCAGAAAGAAGTGTCTCTATATCTTCAACTACTTTTCCAAAACCAGATAACCATTCTTCTATTTCACCTATTAGGTTATTAGGTAGATCTTGATGCACCCCACCTACCCTATAATAGGCTGCATGAAGCCTTGAGCCTGAAACTTGTTCATAAAAACCCATCAGTTTTTCTCTTTCTTCAAATAGCCATAAAAAAGGTGTCGTGGCACCTAAGTCTAGGCCTTGAGCTGCAATTTGCAGAGAATGGTTTAATACTCTTGTAATTTCATCAAATAAAACTCTAATAAATAAAGCTCTTCTAGGAACTGTAATTTCTAATAATTTTTCCGCTGATAAAACAAAAGCATGTTCTTGACACATTGGCGAAACATAATCTAATCGGTCAAAATAAGGAATAGCCTGCAAATATGTTTTATGTTCAATTAATTTTTCAGTCCCTCTATGTAATAAACCAATATGTGGGTCTGTTCGTTCTACTACCTCTCCATCCATTTCTAAAACTAACCTCAGAACACCATGAGCCGCCGGATGCTGAGGACCAAAATTTAATGTCATATTTTTTAATTGAACATCTGTCATTTCTCTTTATCCGAACTTTTCTCATCTATATCATTATATTCTGAGCCTTCCCATGGGCTTTCAAAATCAAAACTTCTAAAGTCTTGAACTAAGTTGACCCTTTCATTCACCACCCTTTTTTCTGTATCGTCATATTTAACTTGAGTAAAGCCTGATAGAGGAAAATCTTTTCTTAATGGATGCCCTTCAAATCCGTAATCTGTTAGAATTCTTCTTAAGTCTGGATGATCAGAAAATATTACTCCATACAAGTCCCAAACTTCTCTCTCATACCAATTTGCCGCATCAAATATAGAAACAATAGATGGAACCATATCACCATCTTTTACAGATAACTTTACTCTAATTCTTTGATTTAAGCTTAAGCTTAGCAAATGATAAACAATTTCAAATCTTTCGACTCTATTAGGAAAATCTACACCACAAATATCAATTAATTGTTTAAATTGAAAATCTTTATCATCCTTTAAAAAATTTATAACCTTTATAAGGATAGATTTACTTAATATAACTGTCAGCTCATCTGATTTAATATAAGTTTCTAGACCTCCAACACCAAATCTTTCGAGAAGAATTTTTTGAATATTAAGATGCCTTTGGTTATAATTTTCTTGATATGTTTTATCCAATTTAGACTATACTCCTAAAGAGTTTTGACGCGTAATTTTTTTTTGCAATTGAATAATTCCATACAAAAGTGCTTCAGCAGTAGGGGGACAACCTGGCACATAAACATCAACAGGTACAATTCTATCACAACCCCTTACTACTGAGTAAGAATAGTGATAATAACCTCCTCCATTAGCACAACTTCCCATAGAGATAACCCATCTAGGTTCTGGCATTTGATCATAAACTTTTCTTAAAGCTGGAGCCATTTTATTTGTTAGCGTTCCCGCAACAATCATTACATCTGATTGCCTTGGACTTGGTCTAAAAACCAACCCAAACCTATCTAAATCATACCTACTTGCGCCAGCATGCATCATTTCCACAGCGCAACAGGCTAATCCAAATGACATTGGCCAAAGGGACCCTGTCCTTGCCCAGGTAAATAATTTATCTATTCTAGCAACTACAAAACCTTTATTTCTAACATCAGATGCAGCTGATTCAAAAGCAGCTTTTCCTTGCATTGCATTATTTACATTTCGATCTAATCCCACTCTAATGCTCCTTTTTTCCACTCATACACAAAACCTATAGTTAACAAAAATAAAAAGATCATCATAGAAATAAAACCAAACATACCTATATCTGATAAAGCTACTGCCCAAGGAAAAAGAAATGCAACTTCCAAATCAAATATTATAAATAAAATAGCTACTAAATAAAACCTAACATCAAATTGAATTCTAGCATCTTCAAAAGGCTCAAAACCACACTCATAAGGAGATAACTTTTCAGAATCAGGCAGTTGCTTTCCAATCAACCATGAAGAAATAGCAAATAATATAGACAATCCTCCAGCAAATGCAATAAATATAGCTATGGGAAGATACTCTATATAGAGTGGTGCCATTTAATACCTCATACATATCTTGTGTGTAATTTATTATAAAAAAAATCTCATAATAATTAGCCCCTATGTATAACTATTTTTAAATAAAGACAATCAATTTACGTAAAAAATATTCATCTATAATCATATATTGCAAATACAAACTATAAATACTATTTCAAAAATATATTATATAGTGTATACTCTCATATCAACCTAATAGATTTAATAAATAATATTAAATTTATTTTGTTTTAAAACATGTACTTATTAATTATTATTAGG
>JAQWRB010000027.1 GCA_029243935.1 Alphaproteobacteria bacterium | reverse complement strand
TAAAGATATACCTCTTAATATAGAAGACAGTAATTTAGATGGCTACTATGGAGCGACACAATTTGTAAATTGGTATAATGGTCATCCAGAATATGAAAGTTTAAGTCCTAATTTAAATACAGATACTGCAATAATCATTGGTAACGGTAATGTAGCCATAGATTGTGCAAGAATACTAGTAAAAACCCCTAAAGAACTTCAAAACACTGATATAACTGAATATGCTAAAAAATCTTTATTTAATTCTAATATTAAAAAAGTTTATATAATTGGAAGACGAGGCCCATTAGATGCTAAATTTACAACTGTAGAAATAAGAGAGATGGGAGAATTGATTGATTGTGTATCAATATTATCTAAAGGAACACTAAGCCTGATAGATAAAAAATTATTAGAAGAATTACCCAAACAATATAAAATTCTAACTTCTTTTACAGAGAAAAAAAATAGCCCATTAAATAAAACGGTAGAATTTAAATTTTACTTAAGCCCCAATAAACTAATTGGTAATGATAAATTATCAAGCGTAGAATTTAAAAGTAATATTTCTAAGAGTGATAAAAAAATTACTATTAAAGCAGGCTTACTAATTAGTGCAATTGGATATCAAGGTAAAAAAATACAAGGAATTAAAACTAATTCTTCAGGAATGATAATAAATAACGATGGTATAATAAGAGACAGATTATATACAGCAGGTTGGGTATCTAGAGGACCAAGTGGAGTAATAGGAACTAATAAACATGATGGAGCTAAAATAGCTAAACATATTGCTAGTAACATTAAATCTAAAAATAGTAATGGAAGAAATGGCTTAAAAAGCTTATTAAAAAAATTAAATAAAAGATATATTTCTAAAGATCAATGGCTATTAATAAATGAAGAAGAAATCAATAGATCGAATAATTCAGCACCAAGGTTAAAATTTACCTCACACTCAGAAGTATTTAAATTTTTAGATAATCTTTAAAACTTATAAAGGAAAAAAATGTCATTAGATCAAGTATCCTTCTCTATAATATTAGATACAATTAAAAAGTTTGTAGATAATAAACTTATTCCAAGAGAAGAAGAAGTCTCCGATACTAATAAAATACCTGAGGATATTATTAAAGAAATGCAGAAATTAGGCTTATTTGGTATTTCTATACCTAATGAATATGGAGGCTCAAACCTATCAATGAAACAAGAAGTTATGCTTACTTTTGAGTTAGGTAGGGCATCTCCAGCATTTCGTTCTATCGCTGGAACTAATATAGGTATTGGTTCACAGGCTATAGTTATGTCAGGTACAGAAAAACAAAAAAATAAATATCTGCCAAAATTTGCTACTGGAGAGCTAATTGGATCTTTTGCTTTAACTGAACCTGATTCAGGTTCTGATGCTATGTCAATAACAACTACTGCAAAAAAAATTGGAAACAAATATATTATTAATGGAACAAAAAGATATATTACAAATGCGCCTATTGCTGGGGTGTTTTCTGTTATGGCTAAAACTAAACCTGAAAAAAAATCTTCATCTATTTCATGTTTTTTAGTAGATTCTAATTCTCCAGGCTTAACCATAGGCAAACCTGATAAAAAAATGGGTCAAAGAGGTGCTTTAACGTCAGATGTAATATTTGATGATTGTGAAGTAAAGGAAGATTCTCTTTTAGGGGGTAAAGAAGGTATAGGTTTTACCACAGCTATGAAGGTACTTGACAAAGGTAGACTACATATATCAGGAATATGCGTTGGATTATCTGAAAGATTACTTTATGAATCTTTAAAATTTTCTACTAATAGAATACAATTTGGTGAAGAAGTATCCAATTTTCAATTAATACAGGCTATGATTGCGGATAGTAAAGCTGAAATTTTGGCGGCTAAAAGTCTTGTTTTAAATACTGCAATAATGAGAGATAATGGTAATATTGTAACTTTAGAATCTTCCTGTGCTAAATTATTTTCATCAGAAATTTTAGGAAAAGTTGCTGATAGGGCTGTTCAAATTCATGGTGGGGCTGGATACATGGCTGATTATCCAGTAGAACGTTTATATCGTGATGCTAGACTATTTCGTATTTATGAAGGCACTAGCCAAATACAACAACTAATTATAGCAAGAGAAACTATAAAAAAATTTAAATCTTTATAATTAATTTTCTAACATCTCTATTTTATTTATTAAATTACTAGATAAAGCAGCAGCTTTATGAGTTAGTTGATTTGCATTAACCCAAACCACCTCTCCAATAGCTAAAATATTATCTTCTTTACTAGGATGAATCTCAATATGAAAAGTTAAGCTTGATGTGCCTATTTTTTTAACTCTTAAGCAAACATCAATAATTTGATCAAAATATATAGGAGATTTATACTCAACTAAAGTTTTTACAGTATGAAAATCCTCGTTTTTATCTTTAACTTCATTGACATAATCATATTTAATATGCCTCATATATTCTGTCATTGCTGTATCAAAAAATGTTAGGTAATGCGCATTAAAAACTATTCCCTGCGCATCTACTTCCGAATACCTTACTCTAAAAGAGTAAAAAAAATTAAATATATCTCGATTCATAATTTAAAAT
>JAQWRB010000169.1 GCA_029243935.1 Alphaproteobacteria bacterium | reverse complement strand
ACTTATGCTAATGAATATAAACCAAATTTAATAATTGATTTCGCAACTTTAACGGGGGCTGCAAGGGTAGCTTTAGGTCCTGATTTACCTGCTTATTTTACTAATTCAGATAAACTAGCTTTATTAATAAATGATGTAAACTCTAAAGTAAATGACCCACTATGGCGTTTGCCAATTTATTTACCCTATGAATCATGGCTTGATAGTGATGTGGCTGATACTAATAATATTTCACAAGGGCCATTTGCTGGATCTGTAGTTGCCGCTTTATTTCTAAAAAAGTTTGTTAAATCTAATATTAGCTGGTTACATATTGATACTTATGCGTGGAGTGACCAGAATAGAGCAGGACATTCCAAAGGAGGGGATATTCTTGGAGTAAGGTCTATTTATGAATTAATAAAAAAATATATTAGTAACCATTAGTATTATCAACTATATTAGATATTTTTTTATTCTGATTGAGTGCTTCGAAATTTTTCTTTAATAAGCATGCAGAATAATTAGTAGCGTTAGTTATGCCTGCAATATGTGGAGTCATATATACATTATTTAGTGTCCATAGTTTACTTGTTTTATGTAATGGTTCTTTCTTAAATACATCTAAAATCGCTCCGGTTAATATAGAATCATTCAACGCATAGATAAGCTCTTTTTCATTCACGGTATTGCCTCTTCCTACATTAATAAAATAACATTCTTTATTTAGTAATTTAAATTCTGCCAGTCCAATTATATTATTAGTAGTTGAAGTAGCTGGTAATAAAGAAATAAGACATGAAGAATCTTTAATACTATCCTTTAATTGATCTTTCCCATAATAATATTTTATATTTTTAGGGCGACGTTTATTTTTACCCCATGCTTTAATATTAAATCCCATATATAAAAGTTTTTTAATAACTAACTTAGATATAGCTCCATATCCAAGAAGAGTAATAGTGAATGTTTTTTTATCTAGGGGAATTAATTGATTCCAATCTTTTTTTTTCTTATGCACTAAATATTGAAAAAACTTTCTGTGACACATCAATACAGACATTAAAACATATTCTGCCATTTGATTACTTAAATCTGGGTCACTTAATTTAAGTATATGAATACCTTTGGGAAATGGTTTTTTCAAGATATGATCAACACCAGCTCCTAAAGATTGAATAATTTTAAGGTTTGGAAAAGATTGCCACATATCTTCTGGAGGATCCCAAACTAATGCACCATTTATATTAGGATATAAAGTATTTAGGTTAAAATCTTTAGGCCACATAAATAATTTAATATTTTGTTTTAAGAGAACATTCCTCCATTTTTCATATGAATCCCATTTAGAATAAAATACTAAATTTATAGGCTTTAATTCTTTAATTGACATAATCATGTATTCCTAACGTAATGACGATCTAATTAATGATTTTGTGTAACTTTTCTTAGGGTTTTTAAAAATTATATTAGCATCATTATATTCTATGATATTACCATCTTTTATTACTAATACTTTATCTGATAACGCTTTAATTACTTTTAGATCGTGACTTATAAAAATATAAGATAATTTCCTAGTAATTTGTATATCTAAAAGTAGATTTATTATTTGTAATTGAGTGTTCATGTCTAAGGCAGAAGTCGGCTCATCAAGTATTAAAACTTTAGGTTTGAGAATTATTGCTCTGGCTATAGCAATCCTTTGTCTTTGGCCTCCAGAAAATTCGTGAGGATATTTATTTAGGCTGTTGCTTTCCATACCCACATCTTGTAAAGCCTTAGTAACTAGTTTCAATCTTTCTTGATTATTTACCCCAATTTGATTAATTTCTAACCCTTCTGCTATTATTTCATAAACAGAGAGTCTGGGGCTTAAAGATGCAAATGGATCTTGGAATACAAATTGAAGATTTCTTCTAAATAAATTATTATTTGTTTTAATATTTATATTAGTATTTTTAAATAATATTTCTCCTTCTGAAGGAATTAATTTAAGAATTGCCTGAGCTAAAGTTGTTTTTCCTGAACCAGATTCTCCCACAATGCCTAGAGTAGTACCTTTATTTAGAAAGAAAGACATATCATCTACGGCTTTAAAATAACCAATAGTTTTTTTGAAAATACCCTTTTTAATAGGAAAATATACTTTAATATTATTAAGTACTAGGATTTTAGCCCCTGGAATAAATTTTTTGTTTCTTTTTAAAGTTTTAGGCTCTGCCTTTAGAAGGCTTTTAGTATATTTATTTTTAGGATTAAAAAAAATATTCTTAACATTACCAAATTCTACTAAGCATGCATTTTGCATAATGTAGACTTCTTTTGCCATGTACTTAACAATATTTAAATCATGAGTAATTAATAATATACTCATACCTAATTGTTTTTGTATTTTTTTTAATAGTTTCAGTATTTGTGATTGTATAGTGACATCAAGAGCGGTAGTAGGCTCATCAGCAATAAGTAAATCAGGATTATTAGCAATAGCTATAGCTATCATTACTCTTTGTCTTTGCCCACCAGAGAGTTGATGAGGGTACCTATTAAGATAATTTTTTGAATCTTCAAGTCCAACTAAATTTAATAGTTCTAAAATTCTATCATTTATTTTATTACTTGATAGGTCTTGATGTAATGTAATGGATTCTCTTATTTGTTTTTTTATTAAATGAAGAGGGTTCAGCGACATCATAGGTTCTTGAAAAATCATACCAATTTTAGATCCCCTAATTTTATGTAAAATATTTGTTTTGGCTCTTAATAATTCTATATTTTTAAATTTTATGCTTCCTTTGCTATGAAAGGCTAATGGGTATGGTAAAAGGCCTAATATAGAAAGAGCAGTAGTCGATTTTCCTGAACCACTTTCACCTACTATGGCAACTGTTTCTCCTTTTTTTATAGTTAAAGATAGATTGTCAACGGCCGTGATATTTCCATTAGGATTTGTAAATGATACATTAAGATTACAAATTTTAAGTAATTCATTAGTCATGAATTATTAATTCGACCATAAATATCATCAAATCTTTTAATATCGTCTTCTCCAAAATATTGTCCAGTCTGCACCTCTATTATTATAAGAGGGATTCTAGATTTATTAGATAATCTATGCTTTGTTTTTACTGGAATAAATGTTGATCCATTTTTTTTTAAGATGAATTCTTTGTCGTTTTTTGTGACGGTCGCTGTCCCTGCAATGACTACCCAATGTTCGGATCTTTTATTATGACTTTGCAAAGAAAGTTTTTTACCAGGCATAACCGTTAATTTTTTAATTTTATGAGTTTTATTAGAACTTATATTTTCAAAATATCCCCATGGCCTATGAGTAATTACATGCTCCGTCAATTCGTTTCTTTTCTTTTTTTCTAAAATATTTATTAAAGATTTTATTTCATTCGATTTCTTTATACTGGTAACAAGAATAGCATCTTGAGTGGCAACTACATTCACATCTTCAATATTTGAAACTGAAACTAAGTTTTTATCTGAATAAATATAAGAATTTTTAACATTATCTAAAATAACGTCACCATTAACTACATTATTATTATTATCTTTTTTGCTTATATCCCATAAGGCATTATATGTGCCAAGGTCATTCCATTTTAAATTTGTGGAAACTACAAAACTATTTTTTGTTTTTTCAAATATTGCATGGTCTATTGATATAGAAGGTATTTTTTTAAATGATTTGGAGTCTAATCTAATAAAATCCATATCAGGTTTAGCATTATCAAAAGATAGCTTAACATTTTTATAAATTAGTGGGCAATGAAATTGTACTTCATCTAATAATGAGTTGGCACTAAATAGAAACATTCCTGAGTTCCATAAAGCATTACGTTTTATAAGATTCTTAGCTTTCATAAAGTTAGGTTTTTCTTCAAACTTTTTAATTTTTTGGATTGTTAAATTATCAGTAGTTATATTTTCACTAAGAATATATCCGTATTTAATTTCTGGAAAAGTAGGTTGAATACCAAAGCATATTAATTTTTTTTCTATGTTAGACCTACTAATTTTCCCCATTAGTTTTATGAATTGCTTAGTATTTTCTATATGATGATCAGACGGAAGAATAAGTAAAGGTGCTAATTTATTAATATTTTTAGAGTATAGAGCTCCTGCAGTAATAGCTGCTGTAGTATTTTTAGGCTCTGGTTCCAATATGATATGTGGTTTTTTTAAGCCTATTAATCTTAATTGTTCCGCCACTATAAATCTATGCTGTTCTCCTACAATAAATATTGGATCATTAAAAATAGTATTTCTGCATCTTAAAGTAGTGAGTTGTAGTAGAGACAAAGAATCAAATATTTCTAAGAATTGCTTTGGTTTATTTTTTCTAGATAGGGGCCATAGTCTTGTTCCAGAACCACCAGCTAGAATTAAGGGAGTAATTAATTTATTTTTCTTCATTAGTTAATTTTCCTTGGGTCAAATGCATCTCTAATTGCCTCTCCAATAAAGACTAGTAATGAAAGTAAAATACTTATAGCAGTAAATCCAGTAATTCCAAGCCATGGTGCTTGTAAATTATTTTTACCTTGATTGAGTAATTCTCCAAGTGATGCACTACCAGGAGGTAATCCAAAACCTAAAAAGTCTAAACTAGTTAAAGTTGTGACGGAGGCAGCTAATATAAATGGCAAATAAGTAATTGTAGCAACCATAGCATTAGGTAATAAATGTTTAACAATTATTTTATAATCTGACATTCCTAGACACTTTGCCGCTTTGACATAATCAAAATTACGCGCTCTTAGAAACTCTGCTCTCACAACTCCAACTAAATTCATCCAACTAAAAATTAGTAAAAGGATTAAAAGTATCCAAAAATTAGGCGTGATAATAGATCCAACTATGATTAATAGGTATAAAATTGGCATTCCACTCCATATTTCTATAAATCTCTGACCTAATAAATCTGTTAATCCGCCTAGGTAACCTTGAATGGCCCCAAAGGCTACTCCAATTATAGACGAAAAAAAAGTTAAGAGTATTCCAAACAGTATAGAAATTCTAAAACCATATATTAGCCTTGCTAATACATCTCTTGCTTGATCATCTGTGCCTAAAATATTTTCTAAACTAGGCGGAGAAGGTGCTGGTACTTGCAAGTTATAATTAACTGTCTGATGATTAAATGGTATTAAAGGCCATATAATCCAACCATCAGATTCTATAAGTTCAATTACAAAAGTATCTCTATAATCAGCGGAAGTTTCAAAATCGCCTCCGAATACTGTCTCAGCATAATTATTAAATACTGGAAAATAATAACCAGTGTTGTACTTTACTAATAAAGGTTTATCGTTTGCTATAAATTCTGCGGGCAATGTAAAAAACAATAGTAATAGAAATATGTAAAGAGAATATAATCCTCGTTTATTATTTTTAAAATTAAGTATTTTTCTTTGATTAATATTTATCATCTGTATTTACTATCTTTTATCAAAATCTATTCTTGGGTCTACTAAAGTCATGGTTAAATCACCAATAATATTCATAAAGAGCCCTAATAATGTAAAAACATATAATGTTGCAAACATTACAGGGTAATCCCGGTTAATAGCTGCTTCAAATCCCAGTAATCCAAGTCCATCTAGGGAAAATATTATTTCTGTTAATAAAGCACCTGTGAATAAAATACTAATAAATGCTGTAGGGAACCCTGCTATTATAATTAACATTGCATTTCTAAAAACATGTCCGTACAAAATTTTATTTTCTGTATTACCTTTAGATCTTGCAGTTAATACATATTGTTGATTTATTTGATCTAAAAAAGAGTTTTTAGTTAGCATAGTTAAGCTTGCAAATCCTCCAATTACTAAAGAGAATACAGGTAAAGCAATATGCCAAATATAATCTAAGATCTTTTCAATAACATCAAGTTCTTGCCAATTTTCTGATATGATTCCTCTCAGAGGGAATATATCCAAATATCGACCTCCTGCAAAAAGTATAATAAGTAAAATAGCAAATAGAAATGATGGAATTGCATTTCCTATTATAACAACCACGCTTGACCATATATCAAATTTTTTCCCGTCATTTACAGCTTTATAAATGCCTAGAGGAATAGAAATTAAATATATTAATAAAGTGGTCCAAAGACCTAAAGATATGGATACCGGAAGTTTCTCCATAACTATATCTATAACTTTTCTATCTTGAAAGAATGATTCACCAAAATCAAAAACTAAATAGTTTTTAACCATTCTATAAAATCTAATGTGAGGAGGTTGGTCAAAACCATACATTTTTTCTATTTCTTTTATTATGCTAGGATCTAAACCTTGTGCGCCAACATATTTACTATTTGAAGATATAAAGTTATTTTGATTATCTAATCCATCTTTCATTCCACCAGAAACGCGTTCTGTGGCACCTACATCTATACCTTGAAGTCTTGCTATAGTGTTTTCTACGGGGCCTCCTGGAGCAAATTGTATAATTAAAAAATTAAGTAATATTATTCCAAATAATGTAGGAATAATTAGTATTAAGCGTCTAAGAAAATAAGATATCATTTTATATATATTTTTTAATTAATCATTTGTAGAATTAAAATTATACCACCAAGTTTCAGGAAATCCTAAATTATATTTAGGTATATTACTTGGCCTTTTTAATTTATTCCAATATGCTAGTCGCCATTTTTTAATATGCCAATGTGGAATAACATAGTGATTATTTAGCAGAATTCTATCTAAAGCTTTTGTATATATCGTTAATTTTTTTCTATTTGAGGCTTGAATGATTAATTCTATTAGTTCATCTACCGTTTTATTTTTTATTCCTATCCAGTTAGCACTTCCTTTTATATCAGCACTTTGAGATGACCAGTAATTTCTTTGCTCGTTCCCTGGATTTAAGCTTTGTCCTCGCGCCATGACTACCATATCAAACTCATAATTATCTAATCTATTTTTATATTGTGCGGTATCAACTATTCTTATACTGGCTTTTACTCCTAGTTTGCTCATATTTTTAATAAATGGAGCAACTATTCTTTCAAATGCCGGACTTACTAGCAGAATTTCAAATTTAATTTCTTTGCCTTCTGGGCTTTTTAAAACTTTATTTTCTAAAGTATAATTTGCATTTTTAAGAATTTTAATTGCTTTGCGTAAATTATTTCTATTATTTCCGGAACCATTTGTTACCCCGGGTGAATAAATATTAGAAAAAACTTCTGATGGAATATTTTCTTTATATTTTTCTAGTATCATTAATTCTTCATCGGAAGGAAGTCCAGAAGATGCAAGATCAGAATTAGAAAAATAGGAAGTACTTCTAATATATTGTCCATAAAATAATGTTTTATTAGTCCATTCAAAATCAAAAGCTAAAGAAAGAGCTTTTCTAATATGAATGTTTTTAAATATTTCGTTTCTTGTGTTGTAAATAAAAGCTTGCATACCTTGTGGTAGCTCATGGTCTATTTCTTCTTTAGTAAAAGAAACATTATTTTTTAAATCATTATATGCAGTTGCCCATTCTTTAGAAATATTTTCAGACCTAAAATCATATTCTTTAGCTTTAAGAGCTTCTATCATCACATTACTATCTCTATAATAATCATATTGAATAATATTGAAATTATTTTGTCCTACATAAACAGAAAGATTTTTAGCCCAATGGTCTTTTATTCTTTGATATATAATATTTTTTCCTGCATTAACATTTTTTATGCTATATGGACCAGAGCCTAAGGGAACTAGGAAACCACTTGAATTAAATTCTTTGTCCTTCCAAAAATGTTTAGGAAGTATTTTCATTTGACCAATAATAATTGGTAATTCACGATTTTTATTATTTTTAAAAGTAAACTTAATGGTATATTGATTAATAATATCAATACTTTTGATGTCGGAGTAATATGATTTGTATGAAGGATGGCCTTGTTCTAGTATAGTATTAAAGGTCCATTTTACATCGTTTGCAGTAATAGGCATATTATCATGCCACTTTGCATTTTCATGCATGTAAAAAATAATAAAAGATTTATCAGGGGCTATTTCTATAGTTTTTGCAAGTAATCCATAGGCAGTCAATGGTTCATCTAATGAAGTAACTAATAAGCTTTCATAGATGCTATCTAGACCAACCGCTGGAACACCTTTTAAAATAAATTGATTTAAAGAATCAAATGTGCCTCTTTCGGCAAGACGGATTGTTCCTCCTTTTGGAGCGTTAGGGTTTACATAATTGAAATATTTAAAATTCTTATCATACTTAATTTCATCAAATACTGAAATTGCATGATCATAATTATTATTATCTTGAGCCTGAGCAATATTAATTATAAATAATAAGCTTATTAAAATATTTATTTTTAATAAAATATATTTTTTTATAATGAACATACTAGTTATATAATTTATCTATTCAAGACTTTGCAAGTATTTAATTATATTAGCTCTCTCATTATCTTTTTTTATTCCAACAAAACTCATTTTTGTTCCAGGTGCCCATTCTTTAGGGTTTAATATAAAATTATCTAAATTGTTAATATCCCAGTTATCTTCAATATTAATTAAGGCTTTAGAATACTTGAAATTTTCTATTGAAGCTATTTTTCTTAAATATATTTTATTTAAATTAGGTCCAATTTTATTAGGTCCATTTTTTTCAAAAGAATGACAG
>JAQWRB010000164.1 GCA_029243935.1 Alphaproteobacteria bacterium | reverse complement strand
TTCTTTTGCAAGCCTGAAGATATAGCTAAAGAAATTTTTCATGTAGCACATCAAGCTAGGTCAGCATGGTCATTTGACGTTGAAGTTAGACCGGATATAGAAGCATGGTAAAAAATTCTAATGCCTTATTAAGAATATTTTGTTACTTGCCAACACCCAGAATTTGGAAATCCACAATTACGGCTAGATTTTTAGATATAAATATTGAGATAAGAGGAACAAAACCTAACGAAGTAAAAGATTGGCTCTGGGATTTTGATGCAAGACCTTTAACTGACGAAGATAAAACTAGACTTGCTGACAAAACAACTCCAGGTAAAACCGGATTTTCTATTAAACTATATAAAACAGATGCTTTTTTAGCTACACAACCTTATGGAACAATTCCAGCTGCATTTAGTCCAGATGGTAAAATTGGCATTTTTGAGTCCAATAGTATAATGCGATTAGTTGCAAGACTTAAAACGAAAAATAATACTTTATATGGCTCAACTCCTTATGAAAGTTCTCGAATAGATGGTTTTCTTGATGCTTCGCTAATTTTTGCACGATCTTCACAAAAATATTTATTATCTATCAATAATAATTCAGTAAATAAAACTATAAGAAATGAAGCTAAAGAAGCTTATATTTCATACATGACAGGTATTGAAAATGCACTACGTGAAAATAAAAAAAATGGGTATATAACTTCAAAAAATATTACGTTAGCAGATATATGTTTTTTTTGTGAATTCTCATTATTTTATAGAGAAATTATTCCCTTAAATAATCCTAAAAATGGAATAAATTCTATAATTAACGAAATAGGACCAAAACCTTTTAGCCTTTCCATTCAACACTTCAAAAAACTAAGAAAGCATGCTTATTTTAAAATTGATGCCAAAAAATATCTTGGAGAGATAGAAAAAAAATTAACTTAAATCATGACCTGCAGAGGCAACTAAACCTCCATCACATGTAATAACTTCTCCTATTGTATACGCACCTGCTCTCGAAGACAAAAATATGGCTAGACCCGCTATATCTTCTGGAGTTCCTATTCGGCCTCTTGGATTTTTTTGTTCTAATTCTGTATAATTAAATTCTACGGCTGAACCTAACATTTTACTTGGAAATGGGCCAGGAGCAATAGCATTTACATTAATATGTTTTTTTACTAATTCTGCCGCTAATACTCGTGTCATATGATGCACGGCAGACTTAGCTGTACTATAAGAAAAATTTTTAAACTCAGGATTATTAATTCCATCTATTGATCCAATATTAATAACTCTAGATGGGTCATCTCTCTTCGCTGACTTAACGAGCATAGGTAATAAACCTTGTGTAAGAAAAAACATTGATTTAACACAAAGGTCCATAACTTTGTCCCAACCTATTTCAGGAAAATCTTCAATAGGCGCAGCCCAAGCTGCACCTGCATTATTTACTAAAATATCTAAATGATCTTCTTTCTTCTTTATCTCATCACATAGCTTATTTACACCTTCTATTGAAGAAATATCACATTCTATTCCAATACATTCAGAATCATAGCTAGCTGATATACGTTTTGCAGTTTTAGTTACCACATCTTTTGATCTAGCCGATATATAAACCTTTGCGCCATTTGCACAATATCCTTCAGCAATCATTTCTCCTATGCCTCTTGAGCCACCCGTTACGAGGATAACTTTATCCTTAACTGAAAATAAATTATTGATGAACATTTATATATATCCTTATAAATTAATAAAAAATATTGAAATTTGGCTTAGCAAATGTAATATACTCCTCTATGTTACTTTCAATTATGGGTGAGGAAATTCAAAATGTTAACTAATTTTATAAAAATATTATTACTCTCTATTACTTTAATATCTTATGCATCTATTTCTAAAGCAGAAGATACCATTAAAATAGCTATAATAGAGCCAATGTCTGGGCCATTAGCCTCAGTAGGATTAGACCTTATAGAAGGTTTAGAGTTTTTTGCTGAAAGAATTAATAAAGCAGGTGGTGTTTTAGGAGGAAAACATATTGAAATAGTTCCCTATGATAATGCAATGGTTGCTGAAAAAACCATACAGCAACTTAGAAAAGTGATTGATGACGATATAAGATATGTAACACAAGGTGTTGGATCAAATCATGCATTAAATATTATTAAAACATTAGGCAAACATAACAAAAGAAATCCAGGAAAAGAAATCATGTTTCTGAATCACTCTGCAGTAACAACTTCTTTTACTAACGAATTATGTAATTTTTATCATTTTAGATTTGATGCCAATGTAGATATGAAAGTTGCAGCTTTAGTATCTCAAATGACTAAAGATCCGAGCATTAAAAAAGTATACCTTCTAAATCAAAACTATGCATATGGACAATCTTTTCAGGCAGCTGCAAGAAGATTACTGGCCGAAAGAGCTCCTCAAATTGAAATCGTAGGGGATGAGTTAATAGTTCCATTTGGTAAAATTTTAGATTTTAATCCTTATGTTTCTAAAATTACTTCTAGTGGCGCAGATACCGTATTGACTGGTAACTGGGGTCCAGATGCTGCAAGACTAATTAAAGCTACAGCTAACTCCCAACTAAAAGTTAATTTTTATACTATATATGCTGGTATTCCAGCAGCTATGAATTCAATGGGTGTAAAAGTATCTACATTTAATCCTATAGTACAAGTTACTGAATCTCATGAAAATGACCCTTCTCATCCAGATTGGTTAAAGGAAATTGATGCAGAATACATGGCATATGCGAACAAAAGTCCTTATGCTGACAGACAAAGATTTATGATGGATATGTTTGCTGCAGCAGTTAATGAAGCAGGTACTGCTGATCCTACCGCAGTTGGATGGGCTTTGGAAGGCATGACTGCAAAAGGTGCTCATGGTGATGTTCATATGAGAGCGGAAGACCATCAAATGCATTTTGATATGGTTCTAAGCCGTATTTCAACCGATGTAGAAAAAACATTTATATATAATAATGAGGATTACGGTATGGCTTATGCTACCGACGGTTGGGTAAATATGGCTGATATTACTTTGCCTACTACTTGTAAGATGAAAAGACCTAAAAAATAATATAGATATAATAATTAAGTATTAGGATAATATATTGGACGTAATTCTCTTTACAGTATTCAATGGTTTGCTTTATGGCATGTTGCTTTTTATGCTTTCCAGTGGCTTAACATTAATCTTTGGCATGATGGGTGTACTAAATTTTGCTCATGCTTCATTTTTTATGCTAGGTGCTTATTTTGCATATCAAATAAGTAAGTACATTGGTTTCGTGCCCGCACTATTTATAGCTCCATTAATTGTAGCTGTCTGTGGTGCAATGGTTGAAAAATATGCATTAAGAAGAGTTCATAAATTTGGACATGTCGCTGAACTTTTATTTACTTTTGGATTATTTTATATAATTGAAGAATTAGTTCAGATGGTATGGGGTAAGGTTCCTGTTGGGTATCATGTTCCTGAATTTTTAGATTTTACATTATTTTCTATGAGCGGAATGGGATATCAAGCATACGCTATGTTTACATTATTAGTATCAATAGCCATCTTCTTCGCGCTATTTAGTGTTTTAACTAAAACAAGAGCAGGTCTTATAATTCAGGCTGCATTAACACATCCAGAAATAGTATCTTCACTAGGACATAACGTGCCAAGAGTATTTATGGCAGTTTTTGGTTTAGGCTGTGCATTAGCTGGGCTTGCTGGAGTTCTCGCCGGAAACACTTTAGGAACAGAACCTTCAATGGCACTATCTCTAGGCCCAATAGTATTTGTTGTAATAGTGGTAGGAGGACTAGGATCTCTTAAAGGAGCTTTAGTAGCATCTATTTTAATAGGTGTACTTCAAACGACCGCTATTTCTCTAGATTTATCTATTAACAGTCTTATTGAAACATTAGGTTTTGCGGTAGATTTAGAAAGTTTATGGCACATATTAATTGACTTAACAATTTCGCAAGTAGCACCTATTTTACCATATTTACTACTGGTAGTGATGTTAATAGTTCGTCCAAGAGGACTATTTGGAAATAGGGACGTCTAATGCTAAACATACTTAAACCTTTTTCTACATGGATTATTATTGCGGCTATAGCGGCAGCATTACCATTAATTTTTGAATCGTCTTTTGCTTTAACTTTGCTGTCTAAAATGGGCGTACTAATTATCTTCACTGTGGCTTATAATATGCTCTTAGGACAAGGAGGCATGTTGTCGTTTGGCCATGCAATTTATTTTGGTCTTGCAGGTTATGCATCTATTCATATTTTAAATGGTATAGGAGAAGAAACTCTACCTTACTTTCCAACAGTATTATTTCCTTTAATAGGAGCCATTGTTGGTTTATTTTTTGGTTCTATAGTTGGATATGTTTCCACTAGAAGAGCTGGCACTGCATTTGCTATGATATCGTTAGGTTTTTGTGAAATGGTAACAGCCATGACACTTATATTTGTCATATTCTTTAATGGTGAGGACGGTATTCAAACAGATAGAATGGTTGGACCAGAGCCATTTGGAGTGTCTTTTGGTCCTCAAATAGAAGTCTATTATTTGATATTATTTTGGGTTTTATTAACTGTAGCACTTATGTATATTATTACTAAAACACCATTTGGAAGAATGAGTAATGCTGTTAGAGATAATCCTGAACGGGCAGCATTCATAGGATACAGTGTTAGAAGAGTCAGATGGCAGGCATTTGCTTTATCTTCAATGTTTGCAGGAGCTGCTGGAAGTCTTCATGCTATTAACTACGAGCATATTGGATTTGAATCCGTTAGTGTTGTTCAATCAGGAGCAGTTTTATTTATGGCATTTATAGGGGGTGCTGGGCATTTTCTTGGCCCAATTATAGGAGCTATAGGACTTACATATTTAGATTCTACTTTAGCAGATATTACAGAAGCTTGGCTTCTTTATCTAGGACTGACTTTTTCTGGAATAGTTATGTTTGCACCAGGAGGATTAGCTGGATTAATTGTTATGCATGGACCAATAGCGAGAACTAATAAAAATTTACTATTTAGTTTAATTAAGCCGTATTTACTTGCCATAGGAAGCGTTATAACAGGTCTCCTTGGTTTGATAGGAATAATAGAAATGTTATATTTTCGTTCTTTAATTTCCAAAGGTGAAGGAGAAATTATAATTTTTTGGACAGAATTTAATGCTAATGGCATTCTATCTTGGTTAATATTTATAGGATTAATTTTACTTGGTATATTTTTATCTAAAAGAACTTTTCCAGTAGCAAAAGAAAGTTGGGATAATGCCATATCTGTTGTAAAGACGGAGATATCTAATGAGTAATTCCTTAAAATTAACTAATGTGTCCAAGTCTTTTGGAGAGGCTAAAATTATTAAAAACCTTAATTTAGACATTAAAAAAAATGAAAGACATGCAATTATCGGTCCTAATGGAGCAGGGAAATCTACCCTATTCCATCTAATATCTGGTCACTATAAATTGACCTCAGGTAAAATTACATTAAATGGCGATGTAATTAATAACTTAGAACCTCATCAAATTAATAGAAAAGGACTTGCAAGAAGTTTTCAAGTTACAAATATTTTTCCAAAAATGTCAGTATATGAAAATATTAGATGTGGTATACTATGGTCTTTAGATTTTAAATATTCTATTATAAAACTTGTTAACAAAAACAAAGAGTTAAATAAAAAAACAAATGTAATCCTTCAAGAAGTTAATTTACAACATTGTGCACATTTACCTGCTGGTCTTTTAAGTTATGCTGATCAAAGAGCTCTTGAAATTGGTATTACTATTGCAGGTGGTGCTGATACACTTATGCTTGATGAACCTACTGCTGGGATGTCAAATTCTGAAACTGAAAGAGCTGTAAACTTGATAAAACAAATATCAGAAAATAGAACTTTAGTTGTAGTTGAACATGATATGGGCGTAGTTTTTGACTTAGCTGATAGAATATCCGTTCTTGTTTATGGAGAAATTATTGCAACAGATACTCCTAATAATATCAGAAAAAATAAAGCTGTTCAAGCAGCATATCTTGGAACAGAGGAGCATTAGAGAATGATAAAAATTTCAAACTTACATGCTTTTTATGGAAAATCTCACATCCTTAGAGGGATAAATTTAACTGTTGATAAAGGAGAAATAGTTGCTTTACTTGGAAGGAATGGCGTAGGCAGGTCTACCTTAGTTAAATCAATTATGGGGTTAGTTCCAACAACTGGGTCAATTTTATTTAAGGATAACGAAATAGTAGGCAATGCTACACATGATATTGCTTTAAAAGGCATAGGATACGTCCCTGAAAATAGAGATGTATTTTCTACATTAACAGTTAAAGAAAATTTATTATTAGGTGTCAAAGATAAAAATGTTAAAGCAGAATGGACCGTAGAAGAAATGTTTTCTCTATTTCCAAATTTAAAAGAAAGAGCAGATGTAATTGCATCAGCTATTTCTGGTGGAGAACAACAAATGCTTACCATGTGTAGGTGTTTAATGGGTAATCCTGAATTTATGATGATTGATGAACCTACAGAAGGACTATCACCACAGATGGTAGAAACCGTTGCAGAATTATTAAAGAAAATTGCAAGTAAAGGTATTGCAATACTTTTAGTGGAACAAAAACTTACAATAGCATTAAGATTAGCGAGAAGAGTATATTTAATGGGACATGGAGAAATAGTTTTTGAAGGAACTCCAAAAGAACTTGAAAAAAATACTTCTATAAGAAAAGAATGGTTAGAAGTATAATCAAATTACTATTATTTCCTTATAATCACTTAAATTATCATATAATTTATTAACTAAATTATCTCTTGCTGCTAACGCAGATGACTGATTAACATAACCTTTATCCGTTATTTCATTATTATCAAATGATGGAGGAATGTGCATAATAATAAGCTTTTTAATTTTGGTGCTAGAACCTGGAAAATTCTTATTATGTAAAACTATATTTTTCTTAATCTCTTCTCTTAATACAGGATGGTTTATAATTTCTTTAGTTTCTAATTCCTTACCTAAGAATTTTTTACATGCCTCTATATTCGGCCAAGCCAAAAATCCTAAATAATTTTTATCATGACCGGTTACTAAACCGTCTTGCAGTAATGGGGCACATGAATTAACAATTGCTAATCTAAGACTTCCTACATCTACCCAAGTTCCAGTAAGCATTTTAAAGTTTTCAACAACTCTTCCATCAAAATCTATGCCTCTACTAGGATCATTAGCGTCTACTAACCTTCCTGCATCTCCAATTATGTAAAAACCTTCTTCATCAAATGCTTTTTTAGTTAAATCATCCCTCTTTAAATATCCAGGAGTTACATTAGGCCCTTTTACCCTTAACTCCATTTTGTTACCTGCAGGAACCATTTTTACTTCCATGCCAGGGACTGGCAAACCTATATTACCTGGTTTGTCTAATTTAAAATAAGTTGATGTTGCCAATGGCGCAGTTTCAGTCGCACCCCATCCACAAACTAGATCTATATCATTTCCTGTAGTACTTTTTGCTAAATCTCTAATTCCATACCATATTTCGGGAGGCAGAGATGCACCACCATAGGCTATAAAACTTAAGTTTTTAAAAAATGATTTACATAAATCTTTGTCTGATTTCAAAGCCTGTAATAACATAGCTAAACCAGCAGGAACTGATCCATAAAAAGTTGGAGAGATTTCTTTAAGATTATTAATTGTATTTAAAAATAATGAAGGAATAGGTTTTCCGTAATCAATATACATGGTCCCTCCATTCCAAAATATTCCATTAAAAGAATGGTTTCCTCCCATGGTATGATTCCATGGAAGCCAATCTACGATTATATTTTTTCCAAGTTCTTGCGGCCTTACTTGCTGTCCTTGCTGCATATTAACGCAAAGCATTTTTTGTGTATTAATTACTCCCTTTGGCATTCCCGTAGAACCAGAAGTAAACAAATATTTTGCTATATGATCTGGAGTAACTGCATTATAAGTTTTTTCTATTTCATTATTAGGAGCTATACATAATAAATTTTTAAAAAGCTCCATATTATATTTTAAAACAGGGTTTTTTGTGCAAACTATTTTAATATTGCCTAAAGGAAGGTTTTCTAAAGCCTTTTCAAACATTACTCCATCTTCTACAAAAATTAAACCTGGATCTACTAATTCAAAACAATGTTTTAATTTTGCATAATCGCTGCTCATTAAAGAATAGGCAACAGATATGGGAGCAACTGGAACCCCACAAAATAAACCAGCTACATTTAGTAACCCATGATTTATACTGTTTCCAGATAAAATCATAATAGGCTTTTTTTGATTTAAACCATTATCAATTATATATTGAGAAATACTATTTATATTTTTTAAAGCTTTTTTATAAGATAATTTGATCCATTCCCCATTGTTCCTTTCCGCTAACCAAATATTTTCAGGGACTTGCTCACAAGTTTTTTTAAACTTATTACAAATATTAATTTCAAATTCTTCAAGTTTTATTGGAGATCTTAAAATTAAAGTTCCATCTTCTCTTTTTTCTACATCTAACTCTTGAGGTGGAAATGATAATTTCATTATTAAGTAACTCCCAAGATTAATTTATCTACTATGCAGCAGTATTTATTATCTTATCTCTCGCTTCTTCATATTCTTTTTTCAAACGATTTACTAGCCCTTCAGTTGACAAAACATCTTTAATTGCACTAATACCTTGACCGCAACCCCAAATATCTTTCCAAGCTTTTTTCTTTTCCATTCCTTCAGGACCAAAATCCATTTTACTGGGATCACTAGTTGGTAAATTATCTGGATCAAAACCTGCGCTAGCTAAAGATGGCTTTAAATAATTTCCATGAACACCTGTAATTAAATTTGTATAAACTATGTCATCAGCAGCATACTGAGTAATTGCATTTTTATATCCATCATTTGCATTAGCTTCCTTTGTAGCAATAAATGCTGATCCTATATAACCAAAATCTGCACCTGCAGCTTGAGCAGCTAATACAGCATTTCCAGTAGCTATTGATCCTGATAATGCTAATGGCCCTTTAAACCATTCTCTAATTTCTTGAATTAAAGCAAAAGGAGATGTTACTCCAGCATGCCCACCCGCTCCAGCAGCAACCGCTACAAGACCATCGGCACCTTTTTCAATAGCTTTATGAGCAAATCTATTATTAATAACATCATGTAAAACTATACCTCCATAACTATGAATAGCATCATTAACCTCAGGTCTTGCTCCAAGTGAAGTAATTACCACAGGAACTTTATATTTTATGCACATTTCCATATCTTTATCTAGACGACTATCATTAGATCTATGTACAATTTGATTAACTGCAAATGGTGCGACTGGCACATTTGGGTTTTTTGCCTTAAATGTTTCTAACTCTTCTGTGATCTGTGCGAGCCAATCATCTAATAATTCTTGTGGTCTTGCATTTAAAGCGGGGAAAGAACCTAATACTCCTGCTTTACACTGGGCTATAACTAAATCTGGATTAGATATAATAAATAATGGAGCGGCAATAACCGGTACGGAAAAATTTTTTTTATTAAGTATAGTAGGTAAATTCATTATTATATCCCAAATCTTTAATTTATATGTAGTGATTAATTTGTATAATATATATACTATTTTTATAAAAGTAAGGTTTTTTTATGCAGGATGCTATAATTGCAATTGACCAAGGTACATCTTCTACAAGAGCTGTTTTATTTGATAAAAAATTTTCAACAATACATATTGAGCAAGAAAGTATAAATACTTTATATCCTGCAAATGGATGGGTAGAGCAAGACCCAAATGAAATATGGGAAAAAACTTTATTAGTTACTAAAAATATTATTTCTTACGCAAAATCAAAAAGTATTAATATTTTATCAATAGGTATTACCAATCAAAGAGAAACAATAGTTACTTGGAATAAAATTACAGGAGAAGTCTTATATCATGCAATTATTTGGCAAGATCGAAGAACTAAAGATAAATGTAATGAATTAATTCTTAATGGATTAAATGAAACGATCAATAATAAGACAGGTTTACTTTTAGATCCCTACTTTTCTGCAACTAAAATATCTTGGGTATTAGATAATATTGATAATGCAAAGCATCTGGCCTTAAGTGATAAACTATGCGTAGGAACTATAGATACGTATTTGTTATTCAAATTAACTGAAGGGAAAAGCTTTTATACAGATACAACAAACGCATCACGAACAAGTTTATATAATATTCATGAAAATAAATGGGATAGTGAATTATTAGAAATTTTTAAAATTCCATTAAATATATTGCCTGAAGTAAAAGATAATATATTTGAATTCGGTGTAACAAGTAAAAATATTACCGATAAAAGTATTCCTATTCATGCTATGATTGGAGATCAACAATCTGCCGCTATAGGACAAAATTGTTTTAATCCTGGTGATATTAAAGCTACCTTTGGAACAGGATGTTTTATACTGCTTAATACAGGAAAAAAACCATTAAAAAGTAACAATAAACTACTTAGTACAATTGCTTATAAAATTAATAATATTACTAGCTATGCTCTTGAAGGATCAATTTTTGTTTCCGGATCAACTATGAAATGGCTTAGAGATGAACTAGGTATAATTCAAAATATAAATGATAGTGAATATTTGGCTGCAAGTATCAAAGATAATAATGGTGTTTATTTTGTTCCTGCATTTACAGGGTTAGGTGCTCCTCATTGGAAACCAGATGCTAGGGGCACTATAGCTGGTTTAACAAGCTCTTCAGGTAAAGCTGAAATAGTTAGAGCTGCATTAGAAGCTGTAGCTTATCAAAGTGTTGATTTATTTGACGCAATGGCCGCAGATGGACAAAAAACTAAAATAGTTAGAGTAGATGGAGCAATGAGTGCTAATGATTGGCTACTTCAATTTTTATCAAGTATTAGTAATACAAGAATCGAAAGAACAGATAATACGGAAACAACATCGCAGGGAGCAGCTATATTAGCCTCTATAGGGTCAGGGTTATACTCATCTATAGAAGAAACTAAGAAATTTTGGAAATTAAATAAAAGTTTTATTCCTGAAATGAAAGCTAAAGAAATTAAAAATTACAGAAATGGTTGGAATAAAGCAATAAAAAGAACTATATTATAAAACTGATTTTATTAATCTGGGATACTTCATATGTATGATGTAATTATCAAAAATGGAACTGTAATTGATGGAACAGGCACTCCAAGAAAATTGTCTGATATAGCAATAACTGATGGAATAATATGTGAAGTGGGAAAAATATCAGATTGTGCTAATAGAACTATAAATGCGGAAAACAAAATAGTAGCACCTGGATGGGTAGATATTCATACCCATTATGATGGGCAAGCTACATGGGACCCTTATCTTACTCCGTCCTCATGGCATGGAGTTACTACATGCGTTTTTGGTAATTGTGGGGTTGGCTTTGCTCCAGTTAAAAAAGGAAGTGAAAATTATTTAATTAACCTAATGGAAGGTGTTGAAGATATTCCTGAATCGGTTTTGTCCGAAGGCATAGATTTTTCCTGGGAATCTTTTCCAGAATATTTAAATGCATTAGAAAACTCTAAAAGAATAATGGATATAGGTACACAAGTTCCTCATTCTGCTCTTCGCTTTTTTGTTATGGGAGAAGATGGAGCTAACCATTTATCTAAACCTAATGCAAAACAAATTTCAACAATGACAAGTTTATTAGAAGAAGCACTTTTAGCTGGAGCACTGGGAATATCTACTTCAAGAACCACGAAACATAAATCTGCAGATGGAAATCTAATTCCTAGTTTAAGTGCAGATGATAAAGAACTAGCTGGTATAGCTGAAGCTTTAAAAAATACAAAAAAAGGACTTTTACAGTGTAATTCAGATATGGGTCCTGGAGAAATGGAATTATTAATTCAAGCCTCAAAGCATTCTGGGCAACCTTTATCAGTTCTCCTTATACAATATAATGATTTTCCTGAAAGATGGAGAGATACACTAAAACATATCTCAGAAGCTAACAAAAAAGGCATTCTAACAACAGGACAAGTTGGAAGCCGGCCTATTGGAGTATTAATGGGATTTAATACTAGTGTAAATCCATTTTCTAGTCACGAAGCATGGAAAAAAATTAAACATTTCTCTGCTAAGGAAAGAAATAAAATAATTAATAATGATATAAGTATTCGCAATAGTTTAATTAATGATGTTCCAGAAAATGCGCATACTAAATGGATTAAACAAACCTTTTCTCTAACATATTTGTTAAAAGAACCTCTAAATTATGAACCAACAAAAGAGATGAGTATAAATTCTCTTGCTTCAAAATTTAATAAGAGTCCTTGGGAAATAATTCTTAATCACTTTATCTCTTCTGATAATGATGAATTTTTAATGCATACTTTTGAAAATTATACTCATAACAATTTAGATGTAATAGCTGAAATGTTAGAGTCAGAGCATACAATTTGCGGCGTAGGTGATGCAGGTGCCCATGTAGCAACAATTTGTGATGCAAGTTATCCTACCTTCATGGTCCCTTTCTGGTCTAGAGATAGGACAAGAGGTAAATTATTAAACTTAGAACACCTAATAGCTAAACAAACTCTAAAAACAGCCCAGACCTATGGCCTTAATGATAGAGGAGCTTTATTAAAAGGAATGCGTGCTGATATTAATATTATAGATTATGAAAAAATATCTTTAACTAAACCATCTTTAAGTTATGATTTACCGGCTGGCGGAAAAAGATTAATACAAAAATCCAATGGTTATAACCATACTTTTGTTAAAGGGATAGAAGTTTCACACAATGGAGAATTTACTGGGGAACTTCCAGGAAAATTAATTAGGGGTAAACAATCTATTAATTAAAATAAAGGATATAAAAATAAATGAGTAATGATTTAATTATAAACAAAGAAAATTCTATTTTAAAGATAACTTTTAACCGTCCAGAAAGAAGAAACGCTTTAAGTCATGATATGTTAAATGATTTTTATCATGAGTTAATAAAAGCAGAAAATGATAGTTCTATAAGAGCTGTAGTGCTTACTGGTGCTGGAAATGCATTTTGTGCTGGTGGCGACCTCAAAGATATGGCTGAAAGAGATAATGAAGAAGAAACCATACAAGAAAAAACAAATAACCTTAGACGTATGATGGAAACATCAAGAATACTACATGAAATGCCTATACCTACTATAGCTGTATTGCCAGGAGCGGCTGCAGGAGCTGGCTTGTCCATAGCTTTAGCGTGCGATTTAAGAATAGCTAGTGAAAATGCTAAAATTACTACAGCTTTTGCAAAAGCAGGGTTTCCAGGAGATTTTGGTGGTACATTTTTTTTAACTCATATTATTGGTACAGCAAAAGCTAGAGAACTATACTATTTATCTAGCGTACTAACAGCAAATGAAGCAAAAGAATTAGGTATAATAAATAGAGTAGCTAGTGATGAAAACCTAGAAAGTGTTGCTAATGAAGTTATAGAACAAATTGCAACAGGCCCTTCAACGGCATACAGATACATGAAACATAATATGAATCTAGCTGAAAAAGGTGATTTAAATGCATCTTTAGATAGCGAAGCATTATATCAAACATTATGTAGAGATACGGAAGATCATCAAAACGCCGCAAAATCATTTGTTGCAAAAGAAAAACCTGTATTTACAGGTAGATAATTATTTATTTTAATAAATAATATAAGGATTTATATATGTCAATTAAAGATATTAAAGCACTTACATTCGATACTGGCGGAACAATTTTAGACTGGCATACTGGCTTTAAAAATGCTTTTGCAGAAGCAGGTGAAGAACATGGAATTAAAAAGGATTGGGCAAGTATAACGAACGAGCTTCGAAGAAAATCTCTTAAATCAGTGTTAAATTTAGGAGAACATAATAAGCCAGAATATAACTTTGATGGAGGACATAGACTTGCTTTAGAACAAATTGTTTCTGAGTTTAATTTGTCTGCATTTACAGAAAAAAATCTTTATGACATAGCATATAATGCTCCACATAACTTTAAAGTGTGGAATGATTTTCCAGATGCTTTACCTAAGTTAAAAAAGAAATTCTTATGCGTATCTTTTACATTGCTGAGCTTTAAATTAATTATTGATACTGCAAGAAAAAATAGCCTTTCATGGGATGCTGTATTTTCTTGTGAAGGTATTGGTAAATACAAAATCCTTCCAGAAGCATATGAAACGACAGCAAAATGGCTACAATTAGAACCTAGTGAATGTGGCATGGTTGCCTGTCATAATTTTGACTTAGATGCAGCTAAAAAAGTAGGATTCAAAACTATATTTGTTAAAAGGCCCCTAGAATGGGGGGATGAAGGCCCTCCAGACCCAAGCGCCAATCCCCATCATGATATAATTGTAAATAATTTTACAGAATTAACGGAGGCTTTAGAATGTTAGATATATCTTCTTTAACTAACAAACAAATATACCTTAAGAGTTCACCTAAAGATAAATTACTAGAAGATAATTTTGAATTTAAAAGTTCTAAGGTAGAAAATTTAGATAATAATCAAGTGCTAGTAGAAGTAATATATATATCCATAGATGCCGCTAATCGAGCATGGATGCAGGGACGAACTTACAGAAGTCAAATACTTCCAGGAGATGTTATGGGAGGGTATGCCCTAGGTATAGTAATTGCTACGAATAATAGTGATTTTAATATAGGCGATTATGTTGAAGGAGATTTAGGTTGGCAAAATTATGCTATTAGAGATGCAAAAGAATTAATAAAAACATCTATAAAATCTTCTGAAAATCTTCATATGAGCGTCCTTGGAATTACAGGGAAAACAGCCTATTTTGGCTTAAATCTTGCAGACCTTAAAAAAGGAGAAACTGTATTGATTTCTGCGGCAGCAGGTGCAGTTGGTAATGTTGCAGGTCAAATAGCAAAAATTAAAGGCTGTAAGGTAATTGGAATAACTAGTTCTGATGAAAAGGCTATATGGCTTAAAGAAGTATTAGGTTTTGATGGAGTAGTTAATTATAAAAACGATAATTTTATTAAAGATTTAAGGTCTTTATGTCCAGAAAAAGTTGATGTATATTTTGATAATGTAGGAGGAATAATATTTGAATCCGTGTTATTCGCAATGAATAACTTTGGACGTATTATATGTTGTGGTGCAGTATCACAATATGACCAAGCAGCTCCACAAAATGGACCCAGAGGTGTCCCAGGATTAATAGTTACTAAAAGGCTTACATTAAAAG
>JAQWRB010000127.1 GCA_029243935.1 Alphaproteobacteria bacterium | reverse complement strand
AGCTTCTGTATATCTAGGCGGAGGTTCAGTAAAATGCTCAAATGATTTTACTTCAAAGGATGTTAAGGTTTCTCCTTCTTTAACATTAGGTATATTGCTATTATTTTTATCTTCATCATTAATATCATCTTTATCCTCTGTGTATATTTTCTTATAACCATCAAAAATTACAATGGAACCTGTTGTTTTAAATTCTATATCATTGTTATTAGATCCAATATTTATGCTAACTTGGTCTATATCAGCACTTTCCATTTGAGAAGACATTGTTCTTTTCCAAATTAATTCATATAAAAGTCTTTGTCTTTCATCTAAATAATTATTAATATTTTCTGGCGTTCTGTTTACATCTGTTGGTCTTATAGCTTCATGAGCTTCTTGAGCATTATTTGATTTTTTATTGTGTATTCTCGGTGTTTCGGGTAAATATTCTTTTCCATATTTTTCTTTTATTAAGCTTCTTATTTGATCAATTGCAGTATCGGATAAGTGAATGGAGTCAGTTCTCATATAAGATATCAACCCTACTGTTTCTCCATTAATTTCGATTCCTTCATATAAAGTTTGGGCAATCCTCATTGTATTTTTTGCACCAATACCTAATTTTCTAGATGCTTCTTGTTGTAAAGTAGAAGTTATAAAAGGCGCTGTTGGATGGTTCTTAACACGTTTTTTTATAATTTCTTTAACAGTATATTTTTCAACGTTATTAATTTTACCTAAAGCTTTTTCTGCTTCAATTTTTGAGTTTATATCGAACTTTTTTAATTTATTTTTATTAAGAATATTTAAGTTAGCAGTAAAAGACTCTCCATTATTATTTTTAAAGCCTGAATTTATAGTCCAATATTCTTGAGGATTAAATTTTTCTCTTTCTGTTTCTCTATCGCATACTAATTTAAGAGCAACAGACTGCACACGTCCTGCAGATTTTGCCCTTGGAAGGGTTTTCCAGAGTACGGGTGATAGAGTAAAGCCCATAAGATAGTCTAATGCTCTTCTAGCTTGATAAGCATCTACCATATTTACATCTATTTCACTTGGTTTTTTAAATGCTTCTAGTATTGCATTCTTAGTAATTTCATTAAAAATAACTCTTTTTATTTCTACATCACGTAATTTATTTTTTTCATTTAAATGCGTATATATATGCCAAGCAATGGCTTCGCCTTCTCTATCAGCATCGGTTGCTAACCATAAAGTGTCACCTTTAGATATTGATTTAACTATTGCTGAGGCTATTTTGCTTTTATCTGCTTGAACCTCATATTTCATCAAAAAATCTTTTTCTGGTAATACGGAACCTTTTTTATTAGGAAGATCTATAATATGTCCATAAGATGCTAAAACTTTATAATCTTGTCCTAAGTATTGATTAATAGTTTTGGCTTTCGCAGGAGATTCAACAATTACAATATTCATAAATAACTCTTAAATAAATTTTAATATAAATTCACCATTAATAATCTTTTATAATTTTAGCAAATTATTTTTTTTTTAATTCTTTAATTATCTTTATATTTTTGATTCTATTCCATTAATTATTCTTTTAATATTAGGAATATGTTTGGTCCATATTAGGGTTGTTATTATTAATACAATATATATTTCAATATTGTGAATATTAAAATTATTTGGAAGTAATCCTATTTTTACTGTTACACTTATTAACCAAAATAATATTGGAGCACTTATACTCGATGATAAAGCACCCAGAGAGGATATTTTAAATACTAAAGCAAAAAACAGCCATATTAAGAGTGCAAATAACGCACATGGCCAACTTAGAAATAATAAAATTCCTGCTGCAGTTGCAATACCTTTTCCGCCTTTAAATAATAAAAAAGGACTAAACATATGGCCTATTATAGATAATAAACTCAAACTTAAAATAAGAGTCATTAAAAGGCTTTCATTAAGTATTGGTTTAAAAATAATTTGGGCCAGATAGAGTATTATAAAACTTTTT
>JAQWRB010000119.1 GCA_029243935.1 Alphaproteobacteria bacterium | reverse complement strand
AAGCAATTAAATATTTATTTGATGGAAGTTTTTATTCATCAAAAGGAAGAGTAATATATCCAATACTGTATTCAGGTTTTTTAGGAGTCTTTGAATTAAATACGCATATAGTACAAATAATAATTACTTTTCTTACTGCATTCATAACGTTTTACTCAGCTATACTTATATACGATAGATATGGATATATTTATGCAATCCTATTTGCAGGACTTTCAGCAGATTTTTTGCATGAACATGTAGGAGGAGTTTGTACAGAGAATATAGGTTATATATTAGGTGGTACTGCTTTTATATTTTTTATAAAATTTATTAATGCTACAAATAAAAATTTATATTATTTTTGTTTTTCATTTTTACTACTTTTAGTAGGGTTTTTAATTAGACCAAGTATAATATTTATTATTCCAGCTATTTGTTTATGGAGTTTTATCTATGTTTTCAATTACTCTAAAGTGAAAGCAGGTAGATTAATATTAAGCTGCCTATTATTATTTATAATGGTAATTCAAGTAAATAATTTTATAATCGAAAAGAAATCTCCTGATACACCAAAAGAATTTAGTAATGCTTATGATTCTTGGTATGCTACTGGTGAATTAGGAAAATATTCTTTAGAAGGTAATTATGATAAGTTACCTCCACAACTATGGTCCAAGATTATTAAAGATCATCCATATCTTCGAGAGTTATCAGGATCAGAGGTTGCAAAGCAGAAAAGGAGTGTTCTTTATAATGCACTAATAGAGAATCCTGAAAATTTTATTATTGGCTCTATGATACAAATGATTAAGTTTTTTGAGGTCTCTAGTGGTTTTGAAGAAAGATATCATAATACTGCAGGTTTTCTTCATATAGAGTTTTTTACATATAGAATATTTATTCTATTTTTATTTGCTTTAGGAGGCATATTATCAATCTATCAATTTATAAGATATAAAAATTATGATTTATCATTATTTGGCTTATTATTCCTATCAGTTATATTATCCCAGCCTTTTTTATATGGAGGCGAAGCAAGAACAGTAGCAACTGTAATATTATTTTTAAACTATATTCCAATATATGGATTGTATAATTTAGTTGAATTTATAAAAAGTAAAAAAGACGCTCAATATATTTATAAAAAATTTCAATTAACGCATAACGATAATAAAGCTAATATTTTTGTTTATTGCATTCCACTCTTAGCTTTATCATTTTTTCTTTATAAAGGTTTAAATAATAACTTTAGCTATTTAAATGGCGACAAGGGTGAAGAAGTATTACTTACTTGTCCAGAAGGTTATACTTTAAAAAATATTGTATTCCATGATAAAAGTGGGTTTTATCTCAATGATTCTAAAGGGGAAAGAAAAAAATATCAAAAAGACTTTAATAATATTTTAGATACCTACAGTGATATTATAGTTCTAACCTCAAAATTGCCAATAAGAGAAAAGATAACGATAGATATGACTTTAGAGGAAGTATATAAGAGAGATGCGTTTAAGGTTTTGAAATTTTTACTTCCTTTTTCTGACCATAGGTTGTTTCACCTATATACTAAAGAGCAAAAACTTTTAAAGGTAATAGGAGATGTATACCTTTCAGGAGGAGGTTTTTTTATATACCCTATTAATAAAAAATTAAAGTCCATAGAAAGTCTAATAATACTTAGGGAAGATATGATGAAAAAAGGTTTTAATAATATTAATACCTGCTTATAAAGTAGTTTAAATATTGAAAAAACTTTAGGGAAAGATATCTAACTAATACCACTTTCTTGGAAAATATAAACTAGCTAATACTTATTTCTTTATTCAAATTGTTTACTTCCACAGGGGATTCAAAATATTTGATATCAGGAATAGAATACCTTTCCGATAAATATGCTATCCTTTCAGCATCAAACCATTCATGTGCATTATCTGCATTATCAAATACATACACTCCTCCTGCAGTATTATTATCTTTATTAACTAGATAGTTTTTTCTAAGTAGACCCTTAGTATTTTGATACATAGATGCAGTTTCTACAAATTTGTCTTTAATTTTCTCATTATCTTCTATTTTAAAG
>JAQWRB010000155.1 GCA_029243935.1 Alphaproteobacteria bacterium | reverse complement strand
TCCTGGATTAATAGCTTGTTTTGAAATATCGACAACAGAGATGTTTTTATAATTATAGCCTAATAAATCATCAACCAAATTAGAAGTACCAGAACCAATATCTATAATTTTAGCACTTTTATTATGCTCTGAACTACTGATTAACTTCAAAGAATTACTATATGTTTCTTTAAACCAGCTTAACTCTGAATCACTTTTACTTTTATAAACATTATCCCAATGATCCTTAGTTTTTTTCATCAGTAAACTCTTTTTTATTCAAATATTAATATAATTGAATTAGCCTTAAGTTTATTAATTAATGTACAAGGTATAGGTTTTATATTTTATAGGCAATATGATAAGGTTTTATATTATAATATTTATTAAAGCATAAGCTTAGAAAAACTCTCTTTTCCTTTGTCATTACTCCAAAGTTCTGCATTTTCCATGTCAAACCACCACCCGTGAATAAGTAATTTTTTTTTATTCATTGCCTCTAAAACCCAAGGGAACGTCATTAAATTCGTTAGGGAATTAACAATGGACAATTGCTCAGCCTGGCTTCGTGATAACTCAGACCAATTTGAAAAATCAACTTTCATAATTGCTGGTCTCGATATATTTATCCAACTATTAATAAATTCTCTGGTAACATTTTTATCACTTTTATTGTTTTGAGTAATTTCAAGTTTATAGTCATCGCATAGCGCACATATACCTCCACAGTATGCATGACCTAAAACTATAATATGATCAACTAGAAGATCACGTACAGCAAACTCAATAGCAGCACTTACTCCATGATAACCATCATCTGGCGCATAGGGTGGAACAAGATTAGCTACATTTCGTACAACAAATAATTCACCTGGGCGTGTTCCAAATAATATAGCTGGATCCACTCTTGAATCAGAGCAAGAAATAACCATTATTTTAGGTTTCTGACCTCTTTTAATAAGCCTATTAAAAAAGTCTTTATCTTTAGCAAAAAAATCTTTCCTAAAAATCTTAAATCCGTCTAAAAGTGGTTTAACCATTGTAATAAATATCCTCAAAAATTTTTGATGCTTTTAACATATTAAATATTTATTACTCTCTTTAATAAAAGATTATAATAATTGATAAATTAAAACAATCACACTAATAAATAATATTATTATGAATAAATATTTAAATTTTGCATATTCAAATACAAAAGAAGTTCAAATCAAAAATTTAGAACAATTATATAAACATGAAAAGTATGAAGAACTAATATCTTTTTCAAAAGCATTTATTAAAAAATTTCCTGAAAATGCATTAATTTATAATATTCTTGGCATTTCATATTTCAAATTAAAAAAATTTGATGAAGCAATTAATTATTATAATAAATCTATTAATATTAATGTGAATAACGCGGATGCATATAATAATAAAGGTCTTGCCTTAAAGGCTTTAGGTAATTCAAAGGACGCAATTTTAGATTTCCAAAAAGCTTTAGAATTAAATAATGATTTTGTCGATGCATATAATAATTTGGGAAATATTTTATGGGATTTAGAATTATATCAAAATTCAGAGGATGTTTGGTAAAAGGGTTTAAAAGTCAATCCTAACGAAATAAAAATTTTAACTAATATAAGTTCTTCCTTAGAAAAAAAAGGTGCTGTAGAAGAAGCAAAACAAAAGCTGTATCAAGTCTTAAAAATTAATCCC
>JAQWRB010000093.1 GCA_029243935.1 Alphaproteobacteria bacterium | reverse complement strand
GTAACACCTTCACTTCTTAAAATAGATAAAAAAGCTGATCTTCCAGTAATTTTTTTCATCAATATTCCTAAATAGCTTCTAATTATTATTTATATGTTTTATGCTATGTGCAATTAATATTTAATTTTTATTTTTAGGTGAAAAATGTTTATTACAAGAATTATTGGAAAATCTATTATTTCAGCCGCTTTATTAGGTGGAGGATTTATATTATTCAAAAGAATAAAAAAAAAGAAAAGATTGCTTGATAAGGATAAGGTTAAAAAATAAATTTTTAGTTAAAGAATAGGAACATTATTAATTTTTTCATTAAAATATAAATTACCTGTATTTATTTCTGCTTGGTTGTTCATGATTGCTTTATGGACTATCCTTATAAAATTTATTTTTCCTGTTATATATGCACTTAATTATGGTGAAAGTTTTTCTAAGTTTATAATGTGGGATTTTTGGTGGGTGGCTCATTTATGGTTAGGTTGGAGCTTTTTAAATATATCAAATAAAACTTATTATTTAGGACTATTAATATGTTTTTCAGAATTAATAATTATTTTATATAAACTATATGATTTTTTTGAAACACCTAATTGGACTATTTGGGATACTAATTGGATGATAAATAAAACTTTTGTTTTAATATTGTTTCTATTAATTACTTTAATTCTTCTGAGGAATAAATATTATATATTAAGACTGAATAAGAAATAATATTGAGGTACATATTGTGTTATTAAATCGTAGATCCTTTCTTTTAAGTGCATTATTATCAGGTAATTTAAAAATTGCTAATGCAAAAAGAAATACTTTAAAAACAGAGTTAGTAAGATTAGGTAATACAGACTTAATTATACCAAATATTGGATATGGCTCATCTAGCACATCTGATGAAAATATTGTTAAGCATGCTTTTAATAATGGTATAAGATATTTTGATACCGCAGAATCATATGTAGGTGGGGATTCTGAGATTTCTATAGGTAATGCTTTAAAAAATTTTAGACATGAAATAGTTATTGGAACCAAAACTAAAGCACGCACATATAATAATCAAAGGGATTATATGAAGTCACTTGAAGATTCTTTAAAGAGATTAAGAACAGATTATATAGATATATATTATAATCATGCAGTAAACTCTATTTCTAGATTAGAAAATACTGATTGGTGGGAGTTTATTGATAAAGCTAAATCTGAAGGAAAGATCAGATATAGCGGAGTTTCAGGACATGGCAGCAATTTAGCAGATTGTCTAGAATATTGTATTGATAGAAATTTAGTTGATGTAATATTGTCTGCTTTTAGTTTTGCTCAAGATCCAAGATTTTTTGAAAAGTTAAGACATACCTTCCATTATGTCGCAATTAATCCAAGATTACCAGAAGTGCTGCTAAAAGCTAAAAATAAAGGTATTGGAATCATTGCTATGAAAACTTTAGCTGGGGCAAGACTAAATGATATGAGACCCTATGAAAACGAAGATATTACATACGCTCAGGCGGCTATTAAATGGGCACTCAATACTGATTATGCCGATGCAGCAATTATTTCTATGACTTCAAATTCACTCATTGATGAATTAACCAGTACATCCAATAATAAATTTACAGATAATAAGTCTTTTTCTCTATTGAAGCAGTATTATAAATTAAATCAGGAAAGCATATGTCCGCCAGGGTGTGGAGCATGCAAAAATGCTTGTCCAAATGATGTTCAAATATCTGATGTTATGAGATCTAAGATGTATGCTCTAGATTATAAAAATCCAAATAAAGCATTAACATCATATGCAGCAATAGAAAATAATGCGTCTGCCTGTTTATCATGTTCAGCAAAACCATGTTTAAGTAGTTGTGATTATAATTTGGATATTAAAAAATTAAATACGTCATCACACAAACTGTTGTCATAATTAAGTGTAATATTTTTGTAATAATAAACGGTTGATTTCTCTTAAGATTCATGTTTCTAATGGACTTTGTTTTTATATATAATTAAGGATTCTTTATGACCAGTAAAAATCAAGTTTTGAACCAATGGGTTTCTGAAATTAGAGATTTATGTAAGCCAAAAAACGTATATTGGTGTGATGGCTCGCAAGAGGAATATGATAGACTTTGTGACGGAATGGTTGAAGCTGGAACTCTCATTAGATTAAACAGCGATAAGAGAAAAAATTGCTTTCTAGCACGCTCTCATCCTAGCGATGTTGCAAGAGTAGAGGACAGAACATTTATATGTACTTCTTCAAAAGATGATGTTGGTCCTACAAATAATTGGTCCGATATTACTTCTATGAAATCTAAATTAGACGATTTGTTTTCTGGATGTATGTCAGGAAGAACAATGTATGTTATTCCTTTTTCAATGGGGCCTTTGAATTCACCGATTGCTCATATTGGGATTCAAATTTCAGATAGTCCTTATGTAGTTGTTAATCAGAGAATTATGACAAGAATGGGGAAGGAAGCTTTAGATGTATTAGGAAATAAAGACAATTTTATAAAATGTATGCATTCAGTTGGAATGCCACTTGAAGCTAATCAAAAAGATATAAGCTGGCCATGTGCACCTGATCCTGAAAATAAATACATAGTTCATTTTCCTGAAGA